>JACXUN010000121.1 GCA_014763905.1 Campylobacterales bacterium | reverse complement strand
TTAAAATCACATCGAATAAATACTCTTTTTCCGTCAATATTAAGATCTTTAATGGTTCTCATGCCCTATATCCCCTTTTAATTATTTGCTAATGTGTACGGCCATATCAACCAATCGGCACGAATAACCCCACTCATTGTCATACCATGAGAGAACTTTGATCATATTGTCTCCGATCACTTGAATGGTATCCATCGCTACCACCGTACTTTGCTCTTCACCGACAAAGTCTTGAGATACACGATACGCTTCATCTACACCGAGAATACCTTTGTGTGAACCCTCGCTTGCCGCTTTAAATACATTTTTGACCTCATCTAATGTAACATTTTTCTCTACCGTTACGGTCAAATCCACGATCGAAACATCTGGAGTCGGGACACGAATCGCTTGACCGTTCAATTTTCCGGCAAGATTTGGCAATACTTTAGAGATCGCTTTAGCCGCTCCGGTTGTAGTCGGAACCAAGTTTAATGCACCAGATCGTCCTTTTCTTGGATCTTTTTTACTTCCCTTGGCATCTAAGATTGGCTGAGAACTGGTATAAGAGTGAATGGTAGTCATGAGACCTTTTTTGATACCGAATGCATCATCTAACACTTTGGCAACCGGTGCCAAACCGTTTGTGGTACATGAAGCATTGGAGATAATCGCTTCACCAGCATAATCATTTTCATTCGCACCGATAACAAAAGTCGGTGTATCATCTTTTGCCGGAGCAGAGAAAATAACTTTTTGGATTCCGTTATCAAGATATGGCTGTACCGACTCCATGGTCAAAAAGGCTCCCGTACACTCTAGTACCATAGTCGCTCCGGTACTGGCAAAATCAATTTTCGCCGGATCACGCTCTGCAAACAGTTTTGCTTTATCATTGCCGATAGAGACAAATCCGTCTTTGACAGAGATATCTTCTCGTTTACCATGTACGGAATCATATTTCAAACCGTATTCGATCATCGCTTCATCTCCGGTCGCATTGACCGCTACCAATTCAATATCATCTCTATCCGCAATAATTCGAGCTACGCATTGTCCAATACGTCCCAGTCCATTGATCGCAACTTTTACAGCCATTCATACACTCCTTAGTTTAATATGATAAAATTATCGTATCATTTTACAAGTGTATATTACATTAACCGAGGTTACTATTTGATTAAAGTCTCTCAAAGCATTGCGATATTTGGGGGGAGTTTCGATCCGCCACATCTTGGGCATCAGGCGATTGTGAAGCAGGCTACTTTAATGTTGGATATTGATAAACTGATTATAATTCCAGCCTTTTTAAATCCGTTTAAAACAAGCTCATTAGCCACACCCGAACAGCGACTTCAATGGACTCGAAAAATCTTTTCAAATTTTCCCAATGTAATGGTCGATGATTATGAAATCCGGCAGGGAAACGCTACGCCGACCGCTAAGACGGTTCGCCATTTCCAGCAAGATTACGATGTCAGATATCTCATCATTGGAGCAGATAATCTCGCTGATATCACCAAGTGGTATGAGTTTGAATGGCTCAACCATACCATTACGTGGGTCATTGCCACACGCAAAGGGTATGCCGTTCAGACGGAGGCACTGCGTGCGTTTATAGTATTGGAGATCGATGAAGATATCAGTTCGACCCGCATACGCAGTGGAGCCGAGATCAATCCTATCGATAGCACGATTCAAAGTGATGTAATAGAATTATTAACCAATCAAAACTAAAGGATTAACATATCAATGAACCTAGATCAAAGAGTTGAACGCATTGTCTATGAACTAGACGACAAAAAAGCCGAAGAGATTGAGGTTTTTAACCTCGACGATGTTGAATATATCGCCAAGCGGGTTATCCTCGCCAATGCACTGGGAGGAAAACACGGTATGTCACTGGTTACTCATCTCAAAGATAAACTCAAACCGTTAGGGGAACAATTCCTCTTTATCGATGAGAGTGACGACTGGGTCGTAATTGATATGGGTGATATCTTGGTACATATCATGAGTTCGGCTTATCGACAAAAATATTCACTCGAAGAGTTTTTGAGTGAAATCAGTCAAAAAAAAGCAGAAGGACTGTAAAAACTCTTCCACCGTGTCAACTCATATGATTTGACACGACTTTTTCTTTAATTTATAAAATTAATATTTTTTTAGAAAAATTTCATAATTACTGCCCAATTCTCCCCTATACTATCGCCAAGAAAACATAATTCAGGTTAAAAAGGTATAGACAATGAGATTTTACCGACCCCTACCCATAAACAAAGCACGCGACTTAAACTACAGAAAGATACTTGTTAGTAAAACCGATACCAGCGGAAATATACTCTACGTCAATGACTACTTTTGTGAAGTAGCCGGATATGAGGTGGATGAAGTGTTGGGCAGACCCCACAGTATCCTAAGACACCCGGATATGCCAAAAGCGATCTTTTTCCTTATGTGGCAAAACATCAAAAATGGTTTAAACATTACAGCTGTCGTCAAAAACTTGGCTAAAACCGGAGAGTATTACTGGGTAACCACCGATTTTGAGTTTCAACGTAATCGTGAAGGGGATATAGAGAGTTATATCGCCTTCCGAAGACCGGCTAATAAAAAGGTAGTGGCTGCCATCAGTGATCTCTATAGTAGATTGATAGATATCGAAAAACGACATGGAGTAGAAGCTTCACTGGTTTATCTGCAAGGATATCTTGATGAACACCACACCGATTACCATACCTTTATAAACAATCTCATAAATCCTAAGAGTATGTTCGAGAAACTTTTCCAAGTGATGAAAAAAACCTTCAAGCATAGCAACAATGACCAGTATCATGAAGGTTATCAAAAAGCGGTATAAAAACCCTCATTCCCACGATTTTTGTCAATTTTTGTGGGAATGCATATGGAAATTCTATAGACTGAAAAAGTTTATTAACAAATCAAAAGAATCTTTATTATCCTCTATAAAAAACCCGCACAACCCCACCAACAAACAAAACCAAAGCCATTCCTTTCAACCCCTCATCATAAAGCAAAACAAAAAAACCACTCGCCATCAATACCACGCCAAGCAATATTGGACGAATATACCCCCGAATCTCCTTCCCAATCCAATGCAACTGATCATTCGACAAGACGATTGAAACATCAGACTGAGCGATCTTCTGCACCGCATGTTTAAAATCTTGCAGCACGAACGGGGTGTCTTTGACCAGTTCGATGAGCTGTTCGAACATGCTCTCTTTGGCTCCGAGGGCTTTAGGGATATTGGATTGCAGAATCGGTAAAATGTCTTTGACCCCATTGAAATTCTCGATATAGGTCGTTCCCAAGCCCTCGATAATGGCACTGACACGCAGGATGTAAATGGCATCGCTGGGGAGTTTGAACGGGAGATATTTGGTGGTCTCTAGCACCTCAAAGGTGAGTTGTTGCATCGATTCACTGCTGAGGTTGTCATTGGAAAAGATAGCAAACATCTTGGCGGTAAACTCCGCCAGTTCTGCCGTGGGAGCTTCATAGGCGATGGTTCCTAGCCGTTTATTGGCAGAGATATAGAGTTCATAGTCCTGTTCATTCGCGGCTTTGATCAGTTCGATAATCGCGACTCTGGTATGATTCGGTACCCGTTTGACCATGCCAAAATCTAGTAAAATCAGTTCCCCTGTTTTGGAGACAAGCAGATTGCCAGGATGCGGGTCGGCATGGAAATAGCCTTTGACCAACATCTGATCGGTATAGAAGTTGACCAGCTTTTTGATCATCAGTTTGAAGTCGATGTTATGCTTAAAAATGCTCTCTTTATCATCGAAGCGAAACCCCTCCTCGAAGCTCATAACCAACGCACTCTCATTAGAGTATTCGGAATAGGGAATCGGAAATCGTACGCCGCTTTCAGCATAAACCGTTGAGAACTCTTGGAGGTTCTGCAACTCATTACGAAACGACACCTCTTGGAGTATCATTTTGGCAAACTCACTAATCACGGCATCGATCGAATTTTTGGTATAGGTGCTAAAGAGTGGTTGAAAGAGCCGATTAAAAAAAGTGATAATGCGTATATCCGCCCTCACCTGCTGTTCAATTCCGTCACGACGTAGTTTCACCGCAACTTTGGTTCCGTCATACAGATACGCAACGTGTACCTGACCGATAGAAGCTGAGGCAATGGCTTTGTGTTCAAACTGTTTAAAAGGATTTGTATCATCAAACGACTCACGATAGACCTTCTGAAACGCTTTCTCTTCCATCATCGGGAGCTGATCGTGCAGCTCTTTGAGTTCTATTAGATACGCTTCTGGGAAAAAGTCCGAACGGGTTGCCAACACCTGAGCCAATTTAATAAAACTCGCTCCCAAGGTAATGACACTCTGTTTGAGAGCTTTAGGCGTGAGGGCTTTAATGCCCAAAAAACTCTCTTTGCGTTTGATTATCAGATAGAGTGACAGTAAAAAAGCAAAGACGGCATAGACCCGTCTGGGGTGATAATAGCTTAAGCTTTTGATGCCAAATCCTCTTTGAGTTTTTCGATATCGCCTTTGGTCGCGATGCCGAGTTCATCCATCACCTCTCGAAGAGCCTCTTTGATCTTCTCTTTGACTTTATCTTCTTCCTCTTTGCCTTTTTTTTCGATGGATTCTAGGAAGCTTTTGGCATCATCGGTTTTGATTTTGCCGTTCTCTTCGAGTTTTTTGATCTCTTCTTCGACTTTTTCTTTGAGTAGAGCAGCAGCACCGATTCCGGTATACAATATATCTTTTAGCATGGTGTATCCTTTTTTTATTTTTTTATTATAACGCTATTTTGTGTCAATTGGTAGAGTGTTTTTGGAACCTTGTCGTCTAAAAGCAAGAGATTTTAAAACAGATAAACGCATTAAAGCATAAGCATCCGCTTTAACACGTTTTTCAAAACCCAAAAATATTAAAATAGATAAATAATAACCTGAGTTCGACGGGAAAAAAGATGCCGTAATCAATCTCCATCACGACCCAGAAGTCGTAGAACGCTACCACCGACGAACCCATAATGAGAACTAAGGTGCATGAAAATGCACCCTACTAACCTGAGTTCGACGGGATATCATAGTCACAGAAGCCTAAAAATAGGTAAGATTTGAAAAATCAAAATTCGTAGGACTAGCCGTAGCTAATTCA
>JACXUN010000120.1 GCA_014763905.1 Campylobacterales bacterium | reverse complement strand
ATACACATTTAAGATATATTTTTGCTTATTTTATATAAAAAAGTTATAATAAATATTATTTAAAGTTATCTTATGTATCTTTTCATAGATATTTTTGGTTAAGTGAGGTTAGCATTGTCAAAAGTAAAATGCAGCCATTGTCAATTGATATTTGATGAATCGGTTATGATTACCGAAAAGGAGAATCCCGAACTCCATTTTTGTTGTAATGGGTGCCAAGGCGTTTATCATCTTCTAAAAAGTGACGGTTTGGATAGTTTTTATGAAAAGATGGGAAATCAAACCATTGCTCCTCCGATTACGGTGACGGGACAAGATAGCAGCAGTTTTGATATGGAAAGTTTCCGTCAGCGTTATATCACGACAACTCCGGAGGGATTTAGCCGGGTGGATCTGGTAATAGAAGGGATTCACTGTGCGGCTTGTGTTTGGCTCAATGAAAAAATTTTAGATGAGACAGACGGGGTGGTAGAAGCTCACATTAATTTTACCAATAATAAAGCCAAAATTATTTGGGATGAAGAGACGATCAAACTCTCTGAGATCATTAATAAGATACGAAGTATCGGATACAATGCCTATCCGTATGAGCGTACCGAAGAGGATATCAATGCTACCAATAAGAAGCGGGACTATTTTATCCGTATGGGCGTGGCGATCTTTGGAAGTATGAATATTATGATGATTGGCGTGGCAAAGTATGCCGGTTTCTTTATGGGGATGGAAGCGGAACAACTTCATCTGGTTCATCTAGCCGAATTTATATTTGCAACCCCTGTACTCTTCTATAGTGGTTGGATTTTTTTCCGTGGAGCCTATTATGGTCTAAAAAATAGAATTGTCAATATGGATCTATTGGTCAGTGCGGGAGCGACATTGACCTATATCTATTCACTTTATATTCTCTTTGGGGGAACCGGACACAGCTACTTTGACTCGGTGGCGATGATTATTACCTTTGTTTTGGTCGGAAAATATCTGGAGGTGATCGGAAAAAAATCGGCTGTCGATACGATGGATAAAATCCGTTCACAAGTACCGCTTGAAGCAACCGTAGTAGAGGAGGGGGTTAAAAAAGTCGTTCCGCTTGACAAAGTCCAAGTTGGTAATATCATTGAAGTCAAGACCGGAGAAAAAGCCAGTGTGGATGGTGTTTCCATTGTTGAGGAAGCGACTTTTGATGAAAGTAATATCAGTGGAGAGTCCTTGCCGGTTGAGAAGTCCAAAGGGGATACTATCTATAGTGGAACGATCAATACCGGTATCGTCATGCGATATCGTGCTGCCAAAAACTATGCCAACTCGACGCTCAATAATATTGTTACCCTATTAGAGGACGCACTAAACTCTAAACCGGAGATTGAACAGAGTGCGAATGAGATATCCAAATATTTTTCGGTAACGATTTTAAGTTTGGCTCTTTTGACTTTTTTGGGATGGTATCTCTATATAGGAGAGTTTGAAAAATCTCTGATTGTGATGATCTCGGTAATTGTTATTGCCTGTCCGTGTGCTTTGGCATTGGCAACGCCGATTGCCTCTTTGGTAGGGATTAGTTGGGCGGTCAATAAAGGATTATTATTTAAAGAAGCGAAGTTTATCGAGACATTTGCTAAAGCGACCACCGTTGTCTTGGACAAGACCGGAACGGTAACGGATGGAACTTTAACTGTTCGTAAGCAGATAGGAACGATTAGTGATGAGGTATTGCCGTTACTTTATAATATGGTTGACAGTTCTACCCATCCAGTCAGCAAAACCGTTAAGCATTATCTCCAAGAGCATTATGAAGATATTGAAACGATCGAGTTAGAATCTATTACTCAGGTTCATGCCAAAGGAATGGAAGCAAACTATAATGGGAAAAAGCTGTTGGGTGGTAATGCACTACTCCTTCAAGAGCATCAGATTAATGTAGGCTTTGAAAGTGAATATACCGTTTATCACTTTGCTATTGATCAGGAGTTGGTGGTCTCTTTTGAATTAGAAGACAGACTGAAAGCAGATGCCAAAGCAATGGTGGAGTATTTTAAATCGATCAATGTAGATGTCATAATGGCAACCGGTGACAATGAGAAAGTAGCAGACCGCGTTGCCAACAGCGTAGGAATTGAAATGTATCAAGCCCATATGACGCCGACTGAAAAAGCTGAGTTTATCGAAAAACTAAAGAGAGAGAATCAGATCGTCGTCATGGTAGGAGACGGTATCAATGATACCTTAGCTCTCTCAAATGCGGATGTGGCTATCTCAATGGGTTCAGGTGCCGATGTGGCATTAGCCGTCAGTGATGTGGTGATACTTAACAATTCATTACGTGGAGTCATGGATAGTTTTATCATCTCTAGGCGAACCTATAAATTTATAAAACAGAATTTAGGATTATCCTTAGTTTATAATCTTTTAACTATCCCGATTGCGATGGCAGGTTATGTGATACCATTAGTAGCAGCACTCTCTATGAGTCTTAGTTCACTGTTGGTAGTTGGAAATTCAATGCGAATCAAGGAGTCAAAACAGTGAACGGTGTATTATTATTAGAGATGATCGTCGGTATCTTAGTGAGTTCAATCTTACTGGGAATATTTATATGGAGTGCAAGAAAAGGAGATTTTGACGATAGCAAACGAACCATGGATGGATTGCTGTTTGATAGTCAAGAAGATCTGAATGATGCTCTCAAACGTGAGCAGAAAATCAAAGCCCTCAAAGAGAAAAAAGAGCAAACGCTAACCAATAAAATAAAAGATGATTAATAGTTGGCTTCACTCTTAACATATTCTGTTAAGAGTGAAGCCCTAAACCCCTTTCCTCTCCTCTAAAATTAACATCTTTCCTGATATAACACACCTTTATCATAGTTTTAAGTATAAATTAATGGATTTATCTATACCATAAAGGTTAGATAGTTGCGAAATATAGGCTAGTAGACCACTTATATTCTGACTATTCTATCACAATTTTAAGAGGAGCTATTGATGCAAAGCAATGCACAAATTGAGTATGATTACTCGATAGTAAAAGCGTTTACTTTTACGACAATCTTGTTTGGTATCATCGGTATGCTAGTAGGTGTAATTCTGGCTTTTCAACTTGCGTTTCCAGAGCTAAGTAACTTAGCAGGTGAATACGGTACATTTAGTAGGTTGAGACCATTACATACTAACGGTGTTGCGTTTGGTTTTACATTGAGTGGTATTTTTGCTACTTGGTATTATCATGGACAGAGAGTTCTTAAGATGTCTCTTAATGAATCTAAATTCCTTATGACAGTAGCTAAGCTACACTTCGCCCTTTATTTTATCACAATCCTTTTAGCTGTTGTAACCCTTCTTATGGGTATTACTACGTCTAAAGAGTATGCAGAATTAGAGTGGCCGCTTGACTTACTTGTTGTTGTCTGGTGGGTTCTTTACGGTGTAGCAATGTTCGGTATGATCGGTATGAGACGTGAGAGAACACTTTATGTTTCTGTATGGTACTACATGTCAGGTTTCTTAGCGATTGCAATGCTTTATCTATTCAACAACATGGAAGTCCCAACATTCCTATTTGCCGGTGATGCTCCAAGTTCAGTAATGCACTCAATTTCTATGTATTCTGGTACTAACGATGCTCTTGTACAGTGGTGGTATGGACACAATGCGGTTGCGTTCGTATTTACAGCTCCAATCATCGGTATGATCTATTACTTCCTTCCAAAAGAATCGGGACAAAATGTTTATTCATATAAGCTTTCTATTCTTGCATTCTGGGGTCTTATGTTTGTTTATCTTTGGGCGGGTGGTCACCACTTAGTATACTCAACCGTTCCTGATTGGATGCAAACTATGGGTTCAGTTATGTCTGTTGTGCTTATCCTTCCATCTTGGGGTTCAGCGATCAACATGCTTCTAACCATGAAGGGCGAGTGGCAACAACTTCAAACTTCACCATTGATCAAGTTCATGATTCTTGCTTCAACATTCTATATGTTAAGTACCATTGAAGGTCCAATCCAATCGATTAAATCAGTTAATGCCATTGCACACTTCACTGATTGGATTCCTGGACATGTTCACGATGGTGTACTTGGTTGGGTTGTATTTATGGTTATGGCTGCTCTATTCCATATGGCACCAAGAATATTCAAACGAGAGATTTATTCTAAGTCACTTATGGAGACACAATTCTGGATTCAAACTGTTGCGATTGTACTCTACTTCACCAGTATGTGGATTGCAGGTATTACCCAAGGTATGATGTGGAGAGCATACGATGAGTATGGTTCACTTCTCTATTCATTCATTGATACGGTAACAGTACTTCATCCTTACTATACGATTAGAGCTGTTGGTGGATTATTATATCTAGTTGGATTCTTCATGTTCGCTTACAACATGTATAAAACAGCTATAGCAGGTAGAGAGCTCGACAAAGAGCCAGTAAACGCGTCACCTATGGCGACTAACTAAGAGAAGGAGGTTTGTTATGTTTCATTGGTTAGAACAGAGACCATTTTTCTTCGCAGTATTTTTGTTTTTGACTATTGCTTTTGCAGGGTTTATTGAGGCGGTGCCTGATTTTGCTAAGGCATCTCAGCCAACAGTAGGGACAAAACCTTACAGTATCCTTGAACTAGCAGGACGACAAGTATATATCAAAGACTCTTGTAATGCTTGTCACTCACAGCTTATTCGACCATTTAAATCTGAGACAGACCGATACGGTATGTATTCTTTAAGTGGTGAGTATGCGTATGACAGACCATTCCTATGGGGTTCTAAACGAACAGGTCCAGATTTGATGAGAGTTGGTAACTACCGAACAACAGATTGGCATGAAAACCATATGATGAATCCTTCATCAGTTGTACTGGGAAGTATTATGCCGGCATACCCACACCAGTTTACCAATATTGCTGATGTTGCAACGGCTTATGCAAATGCAAACACACAAAAGCAAGTTTTCAATGTACCTTACGATCAAGAAGGTATGCCAAAACTTGGTAGCTGGGACGAAGCAAAAGCTGCTGCTCTCGAAGAGGCAAAAGTAATTGCAGCTGATATGAAAAACCAACAAGTCAAAGATGCTGTAGCAGCTGGAGAGATTCCAGAGATTGTAGCTCTGATTGCTTACTTAAATTCTCTAAAATAAGAGGTACCGAATGGATCAAGAGACATTATTAACATTTGCAGG
>JACXUN010000361.1 GCA_014763905.1 Campylobacterales bacterium | reverse complement strand
TTGAAAGACGATTTAACCGTTGTTGCGTTTGCCAAAGGAGCCATATCCAAATCACCTGCTTCGGTGTTTGCTACTTCCAATGTTGCAAATTTGTTGAATTCAGCAGAAAGATTATATTTCTTTTGTTGACCTTCAATTGGTTTGTTGATCGTTTTACCTTCGCTGTATGCTACAAGAGCAACACCGTCGTTCACTTCGCAAACTTTCGCCTCTTTTACTTTCAAAAGGGTTACTACTTTGCTCGGAACGCCAATCGTTCGGCTCATGCCGATTTTTTCTACAATGTATTCCACACCCTACTCCTTACTTGTCCATAGAGCGAACTTCTACGTCCACTTCCGGAGCCAAGTCAAGCTTCATCAACGAATCAACCGTATCTGACGTAGCCGACACAATGTCGATCAAACGTGCGTGCATTCGGATCTCAAATTGCTCGCGTGAATCTTTATTGACGTGCGGAGATTTAAGAACCGTATACTTACGAATCTTGGTTGGTAAAGGGATTGGTCCGCGGATTTCCGCACCCGTTCGCTTTACAGCTTCAACTATAGAGGCAACTGAACGATCAAGTACACGATGATCGTATGCTCTAAGTTTCAAACGAATTTTTTCCATAATTTTTCCTTAGATAAAAGAACTCGTCAGATCTACTCTGGCTATATAAGGCGCGAAATTATACCGACATACCCTTCTAGGGTCAAGGATTTTAGGTCTAAAAACAGAAAATATTCAGAAATTTGTTTCCTTTTAAAAAGGAAACAGTATTTTTTAGATATCATTTTCATCATGAATACATTAATCGATGAATATTACCGATACGATTTGCACAATGCTGGATACATAGAGCGTAAAGTATCTCTCCCCGATGAGCATGTCCTAATCTATGGCATTGCCCAATCGGGGAAAACCTCACTGATGAAACACTATCTGCTTAATCATAAAAAATCGACCTATCTCTATCTCGATTGCCGCGATATACGGCTCAATATCGATGAGCTCAATCT
>JACXUN010000119.1 GCA_014763905.1 Campylobacterales bacterium | reverse complement strand
TAATATTTTATGTGTTAAACGACTGACATAGTCGGAGGTCTCTTTTTGGGCTTTTTCATACACTTTGGTGATATACTCTTCGAGCATCACGTGATTATTGATCTCTTTATCACTTGATTTGACCTGTTTATACTCTCCGGTATTTTTGAGTTTCCATCGCAGTTTGGTATCCCGCAGCTGCAAAAAGAGAATCTGTTTGATCTTATGTTTGAGTGCCGGCTCTTCAATCGGGGTCAATATCTCGATCCGTCGGATGAGATTTCTAGGCATGAGATCGGCACTGGAGATATAGCACTCGGTCTTATCATGTTTGAAATAGTAGATACGCGGATGTTCGAGATATTTACCGATAATGGAGGAGACCGATATATTGTCGCTCACCCCTTCTACTCCCGGTTTCAGGGTACAGATACCGCGGATAATCAGTTGGACATTACACCCTTTCATAGAAGCCTTATAGAGGGCTTGGATAATATCCGGATCGACGAGTGAGTTGGCTTTGAGGATAATGAGTCCAGCCTTTCCATGATTAGCCTCTTGCTCAATGAGACTAAGCAGTTTGGGTTTGATGCCGGTTGGAGCAATGGTGAGTGCTTCTAGGGTGATATAGTCGGAGAATCCAGTGATATAGTGAAAAAAGCGTGTTGCATCACGGTTAAACTTCTCTTTGGTTGTAAAGTAGCTCAGATCGGTATAGATACGGGCAGTGCTGGGGTTGTAGTTTCCGGTTCCGATATGGAGATATCCTTGAAGTTTGCTTCCTTTGCGTTTGGTGATCTGAGCAATCTTGGCATGGACTTTGAGTCCTGTTACGCCATAGATCACATGTGCTCCGGCATCTTCTAAAGCTTTGGCCCAGTGGAGGTTGTTTTCCTCATCAAAACGGGCTTTGAGCTCTACTAGTACGGTCACCTGTTTACCATCCTGTGCGGCTCGGATTAGGGCTTTGACAATGGGAGAGTTTTTCCCGACACGATAGAGGGTCATACGCATCGATAGCGTATTGGGATCTTTAGATGCCTCTTCGATAAAACGGACGACCGGATCGAAACTCTCATACGGATGGTAGAGCAGGATATCTTTCTGTTCGATGGTTTTAAAAATATCAGTATCTTCGTTGAGTGGCGGCAGAATCTTCGGTGTATAGGTCGGCAGGGTGAGGTGAGCCAATGCTTCCTGCCCGACAATATGCCACAGGGTTCCTAAATTGAGCGGGATTTTATAGTAGTAGATATCATATTCATCCAGCTGGAGATGGGTGGTCAGCAGTTCGATCAGCTCTTCATCGGCACCCTCCATCAGTTCAAGCCGCACTAAGGTTCCACGGTTTCTAGCACGGATACCCTCTTCGAGAATCTCCATAAAGTCATCTGCCTCCTCCTCTTCGATGGCGATATCAGCATTGCGGGTGACGCGAAACGGTGTTGAAGCTACGGTTTTATGACCTTGAAACAGCTCAGAGCTGAAATGCTCAACGACCGACTCAATCGGCACGAAACAGTGTTCGATATTGAGAAACCGCGGTAAGATTCGTGGGATACGGATGAGTCCGTATTTGATCGTACCGCGTTCATCTTTGAGTTTGAGAGCCAGAGCGAAGCTGAGGTTATTGAGATGGGGAAAAGGATGAGTCGCATCGATGGCGATGGGCATAATCACCGGAAAAATTTGTTCAAAAAACTGCTTTTTGATCACCTCTTGCTGCTCTGGGGAGAGCTTACTGTAGCGTTTGATGGTGACATTATGCTCTTTGAGTTCTTTGGTGATCTCTTTGAAGGATGATTCCAGCGTACGTTGCTCTTTGTGCAGGGTATCATGAATGATCTGGAGCTGTTCAGCCGGGGTGATCTTATCGATAGCGGTCTCTTGGATACGGGCTTTGAAGAGGGATTTGAGTCCTGCTACCCGGATCATATAAAATTCATCCAGATTGGTACCGTAGATAGCGATAAACTTTAGACGCTCCAACGGCGGAAGCGATTGATCTTTGGCTTGAGCCAATACTCGGGTATTAAACTTCAACCAAGAGAGTTCGCGGTTAAAATAGAGTTCGGGAGAAGTTAAATCAACGGACATATATATAGATACCTATTCACTTTTTAGATGTATTATAACCAAAAGAGATTATGTATAGGAACCGATGACTTTAGTCTCGCTCTGTTCGGGACTGAAGTCTTTGTTTCCTAGAGATTTTTAATCTTCGCAATCTCATCCCGTAGCCGTGCCGCCTCTTCAAACTCTAAGCTTTTGGCGGCGGCTAGCATTTTGGCTTTGAGTTCTTGAATCAACTTCTGCCGTTCAGCTTTTGGCATTCTATCTAGTTTGCTGCGTTTGTTGTAGAGTTCTCCGGCATCTTCTACTTTGAGATCGGTATCGAGTTCTCGTATGGTGGTTTGGGGGATGATACCGCGTTCTTGATTGTATGCCATCTGTTTTTCACGCCGTTTACTAGTGGTTTCGATGGTTTCACGCATGGAGTTGGTAATCTTGTTGGCGTACATCAAGACTTTGCCGTTGGCATTACGGGCGGCTCTTCCGGAGGTTTGAATAAGCGAGGTGGTGGAGCGTAAGAAGCCCTCTTTATCGGCATCGAGAATGGCGACCAGACTCACCTCCGGCAGATCGAGTCCCTCTCGGAGCAGGTTGATCCCGATCAAGATATCAAACTCCCCAGTACGCAGGGAACGGATAATCTGATTTCGCTCAATGGCATCGAGATCGGAGTGCATATATTTGACTTTGAGTCCGAGGTCGTTGTAGTAGGTGGTCAACTCCTCTGCCATCTTTTTGGTCAGTACGGTAATCAGCACCCGTTCACCCCTTTCGATAACCGGTTTCATACGGTCATAGAGGTTTTCGACTTGATTGGTGCTGTCGATCACTTCAATTTCAGGATCGAGTAGACCGGTGGGGCGGACAACCTGCTCGGCGACCACATTGGAGAGTTCCAGTTCGATCTCTTTGGGTGTTGCCGAGACGAAGAGGAAGTGCGGGGCTTTGTTGATATACTCGTCAAACATCAGCGGACGGTTATCGAGAGCCGAGGGGAGCCGGAAACCGTGTTCGACCAGTACCTCTTTGCGGCTTCGGTCACCGGCATACATCCCTTTGAACTGAGAGAGAGAAACATGCGACTCATCGACGATGACCAGATAGTCATCATGCATCGCTTCAAAATAGTCCATCATCGAGTAGGGTGTTTCTCCTGCTTTTTTCCCGGTGAGATGCCGGGAGTAGTTCTCAATCCCTTTACACGAACCGGTAGCTTCGATCATCTCCAGATCAAACTCAACCCGCTGTTTGAGACGGTTGTACTCCACCATTCGGTTCTCTTTCTGATAAAAAGCAAGACGTTCTGCTAACTCCTCTTCGATGCTTTTGACGGCGAGAGCCAGCCGCTCTTTGGAGACAATAAATTGATTGGCAGAGTAGATGGTGATCTCATTATACTGCTCAATCTTCTCTCCGGTGAGGCTGTTGAAGGTGTAGAGAGCCTCGATTTCATCGCCGAAAAATTCGACGCGAATCGCTAACTCTTCATAATATGCCGGATAGATATCAATTACTTCTCCGTTAACCCGGAAATCACCCCGATCAAAAAACTCATCATTCCGCCGATATCCCATATCGACCAGTCTGAGTAGGAGAGCTTTTTGGCTGTATTCATCCCCGATGACCAATTTTTGTACGATGCTTTTATAATCTTCCGGCGAACCCAATCCATAATTGGCAGAGACGGAAGCGACGACGATGACATCATCATGACTGAGCAGGGAGGCGGTCGTTGAGAGTCTCAGCCGCTCCAGCTCTTCATTGATCGAGGAGTCTTTTTCGATAAAGAGGTCTTGACGCGGGATATAGGCTTCGGGTTGATAGTAGTCGTAGTAGGAGATGAAATACTCCACATGGTTATCGGGAAAGAAGCTTTTGAACTCGGAGTAGAGCTGTGCGGCTAAGGTTTTGTTGTGGGTCATAATGAGGGTCGGTTTTTGGGTCTTTTCGATTACCTTTGCCATGGTGTAGGTCTTACCCGAACCGGTTACCCCTAAGAGGGTTTGGTACTGGTTTCCACGATTGATGGATCGACTGAGTTTGGCTATCGCTTCAGGCTGGTCTCCCGAAGGTTGATAGGGACTATGGACTTTGAATTTTGACATATATTAAACTTTTATTAAACTTTCTAATCTATCGGTTAATTTTATAATTTCTTGCATCTGTTGGTATTTTTCCTCTTCGAGATGAGCGATGGTCTCTTCACTGCTTACCAACATGGCTAACTGTTTTCTGAGTCGTTCATTTTCGGCTTTTAGGGTACGGAGTTGATGCATGAGGTTATCGATCTGTTGAGCCAATCTATCGATTGAGGTCATAAAGCTTTCCTCCTAAAAACTAAAGGTATTATTATATAATAATAACACAATAGTATTGGAGTTTATATGAAAAAAGTCACTCTTAGCATTGGGGGAAAAGGATTTGATATTGAGTTGGAGAATGAGTTCGCTGAATATGCCTGGCAGGAACTACAGAAGAACGGTATAGCATTTGACCGCAACAATGACATTATCAAGCTTCTCAACGCCTACTTCTCTACCCTAAAAAAGAATTATGATACCGACAAGAAAATAGAGTCGATGTTACTACAGATATCTCAATATTCTCTTTAATGAAAAGCAAATAATAAAATAAATATTAAATTTAATTTTTAAATTAAAAATTTTATATAAATTAAGAATTTTCTTATAGGTTCTGCTCTATAATTTGAATGTATCATAAAAAAAACATACTAAAAAAATAATTCAAGGAGTGATTTATGAATACTTCAACCAACCAAGTGTCTATGAGAAAAGGTTTTACCATGATCGAATTGATCTTCGTGATCGTTATTATCGGTATTTTAGCAGCAGTAGCGATTCCAAGATTGGCTGCAACCAGAGATGATGCGAAAGTTTCTAAAATGGCTAATGCGATTCAAACAGCTAAAAGTGAATTGGCAGCTAGAATTATTGCTACTAATAATGTACCGGATACAGATGTCTTAATCAAAGAGTATTCAAATACAATTGCTGAAGGTGTATTAAGTGGAGATATTTCAGTCTCAGCAGGTGGAGCAGGAAGTGCATCACAAGTTATTACATTTATTGATAAAGATAGTGGCACAAACTGTAAAACTTTAACAATTTCTGGAAATACCAATACGGCAGATATCAATATGACGATTGCAACAAGTGCA
>JACXUN010000360.1 GCA_014763905.1 Campylobacterales bacterium | reverse complement strand
AGGGACAGATACTCAGCTTATCATCAAAGAAGCGCAAAAACTTATAGATGATAAAGAAGCGTATCATGCTATGTCTCAAGCGAGTAATCCGTACGGAGATGGAACTGCTTGCCATAAAATCATAGATTTTTTGGCTGCGCGTGGATGAGTGGATGAGCGTTAAGCACTAGGCGTTAAGGGTTAAGCATGAAATGTGAAAGATTGTATGTTTGGAAACGAAGATGAGTGGAAGAGTGGACGGGAAGATGAGTGGAAGAGCGTTAAGCACTAAGCGTTAAGGGTTAAGCATGAAATGTGAAAGATTGTATGTTTGGAAACGAAGTTGTCGGTTAAGTGTAGAGATATACAGATATTTTGCTGAGTGCCGAGACTTTGGGTTCAAAGATCAGATCACGAGAAGTTCACTCTCTATCGGTTCCAATATTGCGGAAGGTCTTGAGAAGGAGTCTGACAAAGAGAAGATACGTTTCATCGAAATCGCGAAAGGTTCAGCAGCTGAACTCATCACGCAGATCTATATCGGCATAGAGATCTATTACATTGAAAAAGAGAGCGGTATGCAATGGGTCCAGGAGATCAACGAGATACTTAAAATGCTTACAGGCTTAAAGAAAAATTATAGTTTCAAGGAAAAATAAAATGAATTTAGACCAGCATTACATGCATACTATCGAGTTAAACGCTCAATCCTTAATGCTTAGCGCTCAACGCTCAACGCTTAACGTAAAAAAAGGGAGTTATTAATGCATACTGACAAAAAGATTTGTGTAGTGGGTTTGGGCTACATCGGACTGCCGACTGCAGCACTGTTGGCAAACAGAAGTTACCATGTCCATGGTGTGGATGTGGTGCAGAGTACGGTAGATACGATCAACCGCGGGGAGATCCATATCGTGGAGCCTGAGCTTGATACCTTCGTCCGTTCTGCGGTCAACTCCGGGAAACTGGTCGCCGATACCAAACCCGTTGAAGCAGATATCTTCATTATCGCTGTACCGACGCCCTTTCATGAA
>JACXUN010000118.1 GCA_014763905.1 Campylobacterales bacterium | reverse complement strand
GAGAAGAGCTGCTCGAATCGAACCACTTCGAGTACCTCCATCGTATCTTCAAAATCCGCATCAGACTCACCCGGGAAGCCGACGATAATATCGGTCGAGATGGTTGCTTCAGGGGAGAGTTCTCTTACTTTGGCACAACGGTTGAGGAACCACTCTTTGGAGTAGCCGCGTTTCATATCTTTGAGCAGTGATGTTGAACCGCTCTGCAGCGGGATGTGAATCTGCTTGCAGATTTTGGGATTGCGGGCAAACTCTTCTAAGAAGGCATCATCCATATGAAGCGGATGCGGGGAGGTGAAGCGGATACGTTCCAGCCCCTCAATCTGACTCACCGCCCGCAACAGTTCGGTAAAGTTTGATTTGGGTTGATCCCCGGAAAAGTATTTGCCATAGTTGTTAACATTTTGTCCCAGCAGCATCACCTCTTTGGCTCCGGTAGCAACCGCTTTTTCAGTCTCTTGAATGATGAGGTGCATTGGGATCGAGACTTCATTGCCGCGTGTTGCCGGGACGATACAGAAGGTACACGATTTATCGCAGCCAATCGAGATATTGATCATCGCTTTAAAGGGATTGGTTCGATATTCGCCGAAGGCATAGGTGCTGTCGTCATGATCGATGTCGATCTCTACGGCGTGTTTTTGATCGACGATAGTCGAGATTTTGGAGACATTACGCGCTCCTAAAACGAAATCGACTACCGGAGCCCGTTTGATAATATCTTGACCCAGATGGGAAGCGGTACAGCCGGTTACGCCGATTTTGGCAGAGGGTTTTTTGCGTTTACTAAAAACACCGATCTCCGAAAAGAGTTTCGATACCGGTTTCTCTCTCACACTACAGGTGTTGATGATAATCAGATCAGCTTCGCTTAACGTTTCGGTTAACTCATACGGCTCTTTTTTATTCAGCTCGGCAATCATGTGTTCGCTGTCACGAACATTCATGGCACACCCGAGGGTCTCTATATATAGCTTTTTGTGATACATAAAACTGCTTATTTTACGATATGTAGTTCGTAAATAAACTCATCATCATTAAGTCCGTATTTTACTTCTCGCATATAAACAGAAAATGCTTTATTTTCAAAATATTCAATTAGTGATTTAAGTTCTTTATGTGAATTCTCTTTGTCAAAATAGAAAATAGATTTCTTTTCTAAATCTTCTTCAATCTTGCTCAGCTCGATAAGTTTTGGTTTGGCTGACATTGAAGCCCTGGCTAATTTTAATTTCATTTCTATCATTCCTTAAAAAAATATATAATCCATTGTTGTTTATGTTTAAATTTATTATACCCATTTTACTTAAAGGTAAGTTTAGGTATAATTTAACTCTTCTAACAACCGAATTAATCATACGCATTTGTAACACATTGTTAAGGGTATCGTTTGTTAAGTTTGATAATCTGAATGAAGGAAATTAGATTTATGGAAAAAATTGTTGATATTATTGAAGCGATGGCACATGAGAAAAATCTCTCACTTGATACCGCCATCGACGCTTTTAAAGAGGCATTGATCAAGACTGCCAAGCGGTGTACCTCTCCGTCATCCGATTTTGAAGTGACCGTAGATGTGGATAAACGAGGATACCGTGTTCAGCAGATTATTACAGTGGTAAAAGAAGATGATGAACGATTTCAAACAGCTCCCGATAGTGTTGTTTCTCTCGAAGAGGCACAGCAGGAGTATGGTTCTGATATTGAGTTAGGTGATCAGCTTCGCAGCGAGTTTGTTTTGGAAGAGTACGGACGAACCGCTTCTCACAACCTCTTCAAAGAGCTGCAGTACCATATCCAGCGATGCGTGGAAAAAGATCTTTTTGAAAAATACAAAGAGAAAATCGGAACCATTATGATCGGAACCGTCGCCCGAATCGATGATCGAGAGAACACTTTTATTGAAATCGGCGAATTAAAAGGAATTTTAAGTCAGCGAAATCGAATCAAAGGTGAAAAGTTTAAACTCGGAGATACGGTTAAAGCCCTTTTACGTTATGTCAGTATCGATCCGGAGTTCGGAATGTTCCTTGAGTTGACACGGACTTCGCCGAAATTTTTAGAGAAATTAATGGAGAAAGAGGTACCGGAGATTGCTGATGAGACGGTTGAGATTGTTTCAGCTGCGAGAATTCCGGGACAGCGAGCCAAGATTGCTCTTAAAACCGAATTTACCAATGTCGATCCGATCGGAGCCGCTGTCGGTGTCAAAGGGGTGCGGATCAATGCCGTGAGCAAAGAGCTGTTGGGTGAAAATATTGACTGTGTCGAGTATTCGGTGGTTCCTGAAATTTTTATTACACGGTCACTCTCTCCGGCGATTGTTCAGAGTCTGAAAATTACCGATCCCAAAAAGAAAAAGGCACTCGTCAATATCACCAGTGATCAGAAAGCCAAAGCGATCGGTAAGAGCGGGATCAATATCCGGCTTGCTTCTATGTTGACTGGTTATACCATTGAACTCAATGAGATTGCCGGTATTACCCAGAGACAGCCCGAAGCCTCATCAGCCGCAGCCGAAGCAGAAAAAACAACCAGTACAGACGCACTAGCGGATCTCTTCAAATAATTCATCTTTTTTAAGTATAATTCTCATAATTTTTTCATTTTTCTACGTTATAACCTGAGTTCAGAACTCAGGTTAGGAATGCTAATGAAATAATTAGCATTCCTTAACTATTCCCCAAAGGATACACATGGATATAAAACTGCTGCACGATATGGTTGATTACGGCGTGATCGGTCTACTTGGCTTTATGAGCTTTTTGAGCCTTTTTTTCTGGATCGAACGATTGCTCTACTATCGTACCGTCAAAGTTGAGTCGTATCGGACGCAAGAGGCTCTGGAGATCGATATCACCAACAATCTGGGCATTATCTCCAGTTTCGGTGCCAATGCTCCCTATATCGGACTTTTGGGAACGGTTTTGGGAATTATTATGACCTTCTATACTTTGGGACAGACCGGAGAGATGGATGTCAAGAATATTATGACTTCACTGGCGTTGGCGTTGCAGGCTACCGCGATGGGATTGGTCGTGGCGATTCCGGCGATCTTCTTCTATAACCATCTCAACCGCAAAGTAGATGTACTCCTTAGCAAGTGGACAATCGCTCACAAAGGACAGTAATGCGTCCACGTAAACGATTTGATTCCATTAATGTCGTGCCTTTTATCGACATTATGCTGGTTTTGCTGGTCATTGTGTTGACTACCGCCTCTTTTATCCAAACAGGGGTAATCAAGCTGGATTTGCCAAGCTCCAGCTCTGAGGTCAAAGCCGATCCCAAAAAAGAGCTCAAAATCTCGGTCAAAAAAAACGGAGAGTTTTTCTTCGATAAAGAGAAAGTCACCAAAGAGGAGGTCGAGAAACGACTGCTCACCTTTGATAAAAAGACCCCGATTCATCTCTATTGTGACAAAGAGGCACAGTTTAACGAGTTTGTCTTCCTACTAGATATCCTCAAAAAAAACAGTTACGAAGATTTAGGAATTATCACGAAGAATGATTAGATCACACTACTTCTCGTCTTTTGCCATCACCTCTGCTCTCTATTTGGCGGGTGGTTTGGCACTGATTTGGCTCTGGAATGCCAAACCGTTCATGCCAAAGGCGAGTGAAGAGGTGATCAAAGTCGCACTAATTAGCCCGCCTAAGCCGGTTGTGAAGCCCAAACCGATACCCCCAGTTCCGACTCCTCCCAAACCAAAAGTTGAAGAGCCGAAAAAAGTCGAACCCAAGCCGAAGCCTAAACCCAAACCTAAAAAAGTGGTTAAAAAAGTTCAGCCCCAACCCACGCCAAAACCCGTAGTGCAGCCCGTGACCCAATATGAACCGATTGTACCTATCGAACCCAAAGCAGTTGAAATCGTTCAGCCTGCACCACCGCCCCCTCCGCCCAAAATTGATTTGAGTGCCAAAAAGCGGCTCTTTCTTAAAAATGTCCGTCAACGTATCTATGAGCGTAAAAAGTATCCGATTATCGCCAAACGTCGAAATATCCAAGGGCGGGTGCATGTGGTGTTTGATATCGCACAGGGTGGACAGATAAGTAACATCCGAACCAGCGGCGGGTCGAAAATCCTCCAAAGAGCCGCCCGGCAATCGGTACTCGATAGTGCTCCGTTTAGCATTCCCAATGCCTTAAACGGGGAGTTTCCGATGCATAATGTCTCGATCAATATCGATTTTAAACTGCAATAAACATTTTGCTATAATGCGAAAAATTTTTAGCAAGGTATTTATAAATGTCAACTTATGTTTTCGGTCATACTACCCCAGACTCCGATTCGATTATCGGAGCGATCTCTCTTTCCTATCTCAAAAATCAACTCGGTGAAGATACTGTCCCGACACGACAGGGAGAGGTGAGTCCTGAGACTGCCTTTATCTTGGATCGATTCGGTTTTCAAGCCCCGGAACTCAAAACCCACTATGCGGGTGAAAATGTCTATCTCATCGATTTTATGGAGAGTTCCCAAAGCCCGGAAGATATCAATGAAGCGACCATTTTAGGTATCGTCGACCACCACAAACTCGGTGATCTCAAAACCGCTACTCCATTAGAGATGTGGGTACGTCCGGTAGGATGCTCCAATACCATCGTCAAGCAGATGTACGACTACCACGGAGTCGAAATTCCAAAAGAGATCGCCGGAATGATGATGTGTGCCATTCTCAGTGACACCGTCATCTTCAAATCCCCAACCTGCACCAAAGAGGATACCAAGGCGTGTAAAGAGCTAGCCACGATCGCTGGAGTCGAAGACTACAAAGCTCTTGCTATGGAGATGTTCACCGTCAAATCCAACGTCCTCAATGACACCAAACGAGCCTTGGTTCTCAGAGACTTCAAAGACTTTATGATGGGCGGCAACAAACTCGGTGTCGGACAACTCGAAGTGGTTGACCTTGCAGTCTTTGACGATATGAAAGAGGAACTCTTTGAAGAGATGGCAAAACTCAAAGCCGAGGGTGAACGACACTCTGTCCTCTTGCTCTTAACCGATATCATGCTAGAGGGTTCCCAACTCCTAGTACTCAGCGACGAGCCGACTCAAATCGAAAGTGCATTTGGGGTAAAGCTTGCAGATAACCAAGTATGGCTGCCAAAAGTGATGAGCCGTAAAAAGCAGATTATTCCGTTCTTGGAAAAGCAGTTCTAATATTTTGAACTTTTACTCCCAAGCCGTTTCAGCTTGGGAAAGAGCTTACGCTTCAAAGACATTTGAAAAATCAATTTTGGTTGAACAGTTCAAAATCATAA
>JACXUN010000359.1 GCA_014763905.1 Campylobacterales bacterium | reverse complement strand
CTGTAAGCATTTGTTATCTATACCCCTCCCCATTGTCAAGACAGAAAAATGGGTTGTATTTGGTGGATTAGCCTGCAAGCATCTCCATCATTGTTTTTATTATTGCCGCCGAAGTAAACTTCATGCGGCGTCCGGTATCCAAGAGACTCGTGGAGTCTCTCCCTGTTGTAAAGCTGAAAATACCTTGTAAGACCTGCTACAGCGTCCCTGACGCTCTCGTAATTCTTAGCATAAACCTCCTCGTATTTCACTGAACGCCATAAGCGCTCTATAAAAATGTTGTCAAATACTCTGCCCCTGCCGTCCATGCTGATATCTATGCCGCAGTTTTCAAGTTTGCCGGTGAAATCTTTGCCGGTAAACTGCACGCCCTGATCAGTGTTGAATATATCAGGCTGCGATATTGCCAATGCTGCTTCTAATGCCTCAAGGCAGAACCCTGCGTCCAATGTGTTAGAAAGTCTCCATGACAGCACATACCGGCTATACCAGTCCATTATTGCTGTCAGATACAGAAATCCCTGCGCCATCCTGATATAGGTAATATCGGCGCACCAGACATGATCGGGCCTGTCTATTACGAGTCCCCTCAATAAATAAGGGTACTTCTTGTGATCCTCCGAAGGGATGCTCAGATTCTTCTTAGGATATATTGCCTCAAGCCCCATTGCCCTCATTAGTCGCCTTATCCGTTTAGGATTAACCGGATAGCCGGACTTCTTCAACCATGCAGTCATCTTGTCTATCCCATAAAACGGCATCTTCGTATATTGTTCGTCTATCAGATTCATAAGATGCAGGTTTAATGCCGTCTCCCCTTGACCCTGATAATAATACCCCGACCGGGACAATCCCAATAGTTCGCATTGTCTGCTTATCGGCATCTCTATAAACCCTGTGTCTATCAATGCCCGTTTCTCCTTAGCTGTAATGTCTGGGACTTTTTTTAAGCCACTCCAGTTCTACTTTCAACTGCCCTATCTGCCGATATAGCTCTGCTTCAAGCTCTTCTCTATCTTTAT
>JACXUN010000117.1 GCA_014763905.1 Campylobacterales bacterium | reverse complement strand
TTATTAAATTTATAAGGAAAAGTAATGGGAATAGTGACAACACTGGAACCCCTACATCTTGGTGCATCTTATACGATAGGTTCTCATATTTTACCGGGTAAGCCTATCGTAGCCATTAGTGAAATCGTTAAAAAAAAGATCAAACTCGATATTGGTACCTGTGATGAGATTATTGATGGGGTAAAAGCAGAAAGATATGATTATGGACTAATCGAAACCCCCCTATTTGATGATACTTTAATTTATAATGAGTGGATGGAAGATGAGTTGGTGATCTGCTCCAAAATGCCTCTACCGGAATCAAGTAATGAAAATGATATCCATAACTATCGATTGATTTGCCGCAAAGAGGGTTCTCTCACCCGAATGGTTATTTCAAAATTTTTCAGCCAATGGGATCTCTCTTATCAAAGTTTTTGGTCTCTTTCCGAGATAGATAATGCTACTGCTGCCATTCAAAGTGTCAAATGGGCTAAACCGAACCCAGAGCATCCAACGGTTGCGATTGTTTCACAGCTCTCCATCGAGCATGAGTTGCAACAAAAAGAACTCTATACATCTCGAATTCATAATCAACCGCTTGTACGAAAGTTTTATTTGATCTATAAACAAGAAAATACACAACAACAAAATGTTGAGACTATTATCAGGGCTTTGAAAAATTGGAGATAAAACTCCAGTTTGATATTTGAGTAAACCTCAACTTTAACATTACACACATGCAATATGATTGAAGTTTTAGAAAGTTATGTATGGCGGACAGTGAGAGATTCGAACTCTCGGTACCCTTACGAGTACGCATCCTTAGCAGGGATGTGGTTTCAGCCAACTCACCCAACTGTCCGCGTTTGTGGAATGAGATTATAGGGAAATTAACCTTAATTAAATATTAAATTTTAGCCCATTACGGCTAAAATTTTTTTGACTTTGTCAACGGGATCGTTGTCTTTGTAAATTGGTCGACCAATTACAGGAAAATCAACTCCCTCCTGAGCTGCCAATGCTAATGTCGCTACACGCTGCTGATCACCGGCATCCTCACCAAACGGACGAATACCCGGACAGAGTGTGAGGAACGCACTATCCGTTGCTGTTTTAATCGCTCGACTCTCAAACGTACTGCAAACCACACCGTCCAAACCATTCTCATAACTCATCTTAGCAAACTGCTCCGCTTTCTCATCTATACTTTTTTCATAAATAGTTTGGAAATTGGCTTCATCAAACGAAGTTAATGCCGTAACAGCTAAAACCAAAGGTCTTTTTTCGTAACGAGATAGTCTCTCCATAACCGTCTGCATCGCAATAGCTCCGGCACTCGCATGGATATTGAACATATCTACCCCGATCTTAGCAATCTCTTCGGCCGCATCTGCCATCGTATTGGGAATATCATAAAGTTTCAAATCCAAAAAGATTTTGAAATTTGGATTGATCGCTTTTACTGCATCAATGAATGCTCTACCGTCACGAATATAAGCTCTAAACCCCACTTTCATCCAGATATCATAATCTTTTAACTGTTGAGCCAATCCTAAATTTTCTTCGGCTGACGGTAAATCAAGTGCGACACATAATTCCATAAACATTTAACCTCTAATTTTTTATTGGTATAATCATAACTTAATTTTAATAAACAAGGACTAAACTATAATGTTTGGAAAAAAAACGAAACGATACGATATCCCACACGATGTGATGGATAGCTACAACTACGCAAAGATTACTACCAATAAAGGGGTGATCTGGACACAACTTTTTAAAGATGATGCACCCAATACGGTAGCCAACTTTGCCCATTTAGCTAATGAAGGATTTTATAATAACCTTAAGTTCCATAGAGTAATTCCAGGATTTATGGCACAAGGTGGATGCCCTCATTCAGGGCCTAACGGTAATCCGATGAGAGTCGGAACCGGCGGACCGGGTTGGGCAATCGATTGTGAAACCGATACCAGCACTCATCGACATCGGCGAGGCGTACTCTCTATGGCACATGCCGGTTTGAATACCGGAGGCAGTCAATTCTTCATCACTTTTGTTCCGACACCACATCTGGACGGTGTTCATACGGTTTTTGGTGCTATTGAAGAAAATGATACGGAAAGTTTTGCCGTACTGGATGCTATTCGACAAAATGATGATATTGTTTCTATCGAAGTCCTCAACGAAAAAAATTAATCCCTCCCTTCGCTCTCTTTTATAGGGAGCGTGCTTCTTATCTATCCATTTAAATCTTTTTTTGAAAAATCATCTCTTTTTTTGTTAAATTATGATTTATTGTGTTATAATAGGTTTAAATTTACAAAGGGCTATTAGAGATGAATTTTCAGAAGATATTGACACCTGCACTCTATATGATGGATAAACTATCTTTTAAGTTCAAAATCATCGCATCGATCTCTATACTCTTTATATTATTAATCTTCCCGTCGCGTACCATCTTTCTTGACCGCTTTAAAGAAAAAGATATCTATAAACAACAATTAATTGGGGTAGAATATATTCAAATCCTCTATAAAATCATCAGCTCCATACAAATTCATAGAGAGTTAAGCGGTATTTATATTGACGAGAACCTAACGGATAAAAGTCTAGCCGAAGAGCTTCAGATGGAAGAAGAACGGCTCACCTTTAGAACCGATTCTCTTTTTGAATATGATAGTAAGACATTAAATACCCTAGGTCGTAACCAAAACTTCAATCAAGCTCTCAGTGAATTTGATCTGGTCAAACTCAACAATGTCAAAGAGAACAGCCTGCCGGTATTGACCAAAGAGGTACTTACCAAAGATATTTATGAAAAGCACAACCATATTGTTGAACTGTTACAGCAAACGATTTTAGATATATCCAGAGCAACATCTTTTAATAAAAGTAAAGATCTGCGTATCAACTATCTGGGTGTCATGCTCCAAGAGAAACTACCCAAACTTTATGAGTATACAGCACGATTAAAGAGTATATCTTACGGTATTTTGGTACAAAAAAATATGCTCAAAGAGCAAAAGATTACTCTTTATACCCTTTCGACTGATTTAGCCAGCATCAAATCGGATCTGGTAGATAATAAAATTTTGACTGAACTAAGTAACTATCAAGCCCTTCAGCTTATCACTACCAGCGTATCGGATAAGCTTAAATTGATGTTAAGTGTTATCGATAATGACATCATTCTCAATGAAAACTATACCCATAACTTAGATACCTTTGATCAAAAGGCAACGGCAGCTCTTTATGCACAGGAGGAGCTTTATGATAAGTTTCTCTTTACCTATAAAACAACCATTCAAGAACTCAAATCCAATTTAGATAAAGAGTTATGGATTCTACTGATCGGTTTTATCACCATTCTGATACTCGGTGGATATATTATCACTGCTTTTTATCTATCGATTATCGGTAACCTCAAAAAGCTGCAAACCGCCTCAGAGATGATTGCAGAAGGCAATACCGATATCCATTTAACAGTCGATAAAAAAGATGAGATCGGTGATGCACTGTTAGCCTTCAATACCATGAGTGATAAACTCAATAAAAACATCTCTTTTTTAGATGGATATAAAACGGCTATCGACAAAAGCAGCATCGTCTCCAAAACCGATCTCAAAGGGATTATTACCTATGCCAATGATATGTTTTGTGAAGTATCCGGCTATACACGAGAAGAGTTGGTCGGAAGTTCACATAATATTGTCCGACATCCCGATGTACCTAAATCCACTTTTAAAAAGATGTGGGAGACCATCCAAAGTAAACAGATTTGGAAAGGAATCGTCAAAAACCGACGTAAAGACGGATCATCCTATATCGTTAATGCCACCATTATTCCAATATTGGACAATAAAGGCGACATCATTGAGTATATGGCGATTCGACACGATATTACCGAGCTGGAAACCAGTAAAGAGGAGCTAAAGAAACAACGTATCGATCTGCTAACCGGTCTTCCTAACCGCAATCAACTCATAGAAGATCTTAAAAATTCCGTTAAGCCAATACTCTTCTATCTCAATATCGATGATTTTTCCGGATTCAATGATTTTTATGGAGAGCGAATTGGAGATAATGTACTGCTCCGTATCGCTGAAATTTTGTCCGATATGCAAAAGCAGACCCACTTTACGCTTTATAAACTGGAGTCCGATCAGTTTATCTTACTCTTTGAAGAGGGATACCTCTCCCGTAATAATCTACAATACTATTTTGAAGATATTATTCAGGACATTGAAGAGAAAGTGATAAGTCCGGAGGGAAAATATCAAAACCGTATCGCCATATCTGTTACCGGTGGGGCAGCAACCTATTATGCCAATGACGACTATGAGAAATTGATTCTCTATTCTAATATAGCCCGTAAAAAAGCCCAAGAAGAGCATAAAAAGCTTTTAATTTTTCAACACAGTATGCGAAAGCATGAAGATTATGCTCACAATATCGAATGGGTCAAACGCATCAAAGAGGCGATCGATGAAAACCGTATCGTCTGTTATTATCAACCGATATTCAAAGACAAAACGTCCAAGGCTTTCAAGTTTGAAACCCTCGTTAGACTCTTAGACAAAGATGGACAGGCAATCTCTCCGTTCTTCTTTCTAGAGATTGCCAAAAAAGCAAAACTCTATCCGCAAATTACACAAATTATTATCGATAAAGCTTTTGAGCGTTTTAGAGATTTGCCGGAGTATGAGTTTTCAATTAATCTTACCATTGATGATATTCTTTCTGAAAAAACAACCAACTATATCTATCAAAAACTGGAAGGTTTTGCCAATCCGGAACGGGTTATCTTTGAGATAACCGAATCTCAACAGGTCGAAGATTATAAAATCATCAATAACTTCATTAAATATGTCAAAGAGTATAACGTCAAAATTGCTATCGATGATTTTGGAAGCGGTTATGCCAATTTCGAGCATATTTTAAGTATTGATGCCGATTATATTAAAATCGACGGTAGTTTGATTAAAAATGTCCATACCAATGAAAACTCGCAGATCATTATCGAAGCGATTATCAACTTCTCCAAAAAACTCAAACGTCAAACGATTGTTGAGTTTGTCCATAATGAAGAGGTTTATAGTATGGTTAAAAAATTGGGAGCTGATTACTGTCAAGGATTTTACCTTGGTGTCCCTTCACCGGACATCAAGTAATCTTTATCATGAATATATGTTTAAAACAACTCCCAACTTTATACAAAAGAATTGGATAAAACTAAAAATAACACTTTAATGCTCTTTTCTTAAAAAAATTTATAATTTCACTCCTCAATCCAAAATTTTCTATGCTATACTTATT
>JACXUN010000358.1 GCA_014763905.1 Campylobacterales bacterium | reverse complement strand
AATAAAAATTGAGAAATACCCACACGTTTCATAGTCATTTAAAATAATATTAAGTTTAATCTTTTATAAAGCTTTAAAATAAAAAGTAGTTTATAAAACCGAAAAACTAAAGAGAATTCCTGTTCATAACTGCTTGAAGCTGTGTTTTGGCTTCTTCTTTATCACGGGTATTGAGAGAAATTACTTCATAATAGATATCGAGAGCTGAAAAGGGTTTGGGAATCAAAAATTTATCCCAGCTGGAGAGCTGCCAATAAGATTGAGGTCGATAGTTGATCGCTACAATCGGAAGCTGTGATTTCATCGCCAAAGCAACTGCCCCGTCGTTCATACTGTAGCGTGGTCCCCTAGGCCCATCCGGGGTAAGCAGAACCGAATGACCCTCTTTGAGAGCTTTGAGCGAATTGATCAGTACGCTTTTGGCTCCCTTATTACTCGAACCTCTCAGCGGATAGATGGTGAAAAAGGCTAACACCTTGGCGACGATATCCCCGTCAAAATGCTGGCTGATAATTGCAGAGGTGAGTATCTTGGGTCGGAGTCGTCGATACATCTGAGGAGAGATAAGCAGTTCCGAGTGCCACGAGACCGCTACCAACTGTCCCTCAATCGGTTCACTCAGAAAATGGTATCGCTTTCGATAGGTCAACCACAAGAGACGCATTAAGGTGTAGATCAAAAATGGGACGACAAGAAGCGTAACCCGTCGGAAAAACTTTTTGCGGCTGCTTTTACTGAACATCAGAGTACGATACCTTCCAGTAGACTGCGTGAACTTTTTGTCACTCTGACTGGACGAATGGTTCCCAACAGCTCTTCACTCCCCTCGACAAAAAAGAGTTTCCCGTCATCACTGCGACCCGATACCCTGCCGTTGGATTTCAATTCATCGAAATAGACAGCGTGAGTCCGATTTATTTGTGCATCCATAATCTCATCCAAGATTTCGGTATGCCGTGCTTGTAAACGGGTTAGCCGTTCAGAAGCGATCTCATTAGGAATCTGATGCTCAAAAGTCGCCGC
>JACXUN010000357.1 GCA_014763905.1 Campylobacterales bacterium | reverse complement strand
CTATCGCTCCTAATGCTTCGGAGTTAATCCTCTCAGAACGATTCAAATCGCTATTGAGTACGCTGCAAAAACGGTATGATTATATTTTTATCGATTCGGCTCCCTTTACCATGGTTGCCGATACTCTCTATCTGATGCAGTTTACCGATATCAATCTCATTGTGGTTCGAGAAAACTTTACCAAAAAATCATTTTTATCCAATATCGACGAAACCGTCAACAAAAAAGCATTCAAAAATATCGGTTTGCTGCTCAATACCAGTCGAATTGATACCAATCCCTATGGATATAACCAATAAAAAATAATAATTTATGTTATTATGTGTTATAATAACAGAAATATTTTTAGATAGAAAGAGTTGATAATATGGAGATTATTAGATGAAGCGGGTGGTCATCGCTCAAAATATATCATTTTATGCTTGGCATATGCGGCTAGGATTGGCAAAAGCTCTAAAAGAAGCTGGATATGAGGTGGTCTTCATCTCCTCAACCGATCAATCAATCTCAACGGAAAAATCTATTCAAACCTCGGGGGATATCTATCGGCACAAGATCGAAGAGGAGTTTGCCTATTATGATATCAATCTGGCTCGAAAAGGAACTAACCCCTTAACCGATTTGAAAACTATCTATCAGTTTTATACGCTTTATAAGCAGATAAAGCCAGATATTGTACTGCACTATACCGCTAAGCCTAACATCTATGGCACCATTGCGGCACATATGCTGAAGATTCCGGTTATCAATAATATTGCCGGATTGGGATCGCTCTTTAATCAAAAAAGTTTGGTTACTACCATTGTCAAACAGCTTTATCGCCTCTCACAGCGTAATGCAACCAAGATATTTTTTCAAAATAGAGACGATCTGCACCTCTTCTCCCAAGAGAGGCTGGTCGAACCGCTAAAGTGTGATCTCCTTCCGGGCAGTGGAGTCAATGTAGAAAAATTTGCTCTGGTTGACCATACACGTCCCGATACCTTTCGGTTCCTGCATATTTCCAGAATGATATGGGAAAAAGGGAT
>JACXUN010000356.1 GCA_014763905.1 Campylobacterales bacterium | reverse complement strand
CAAAATATTCCGGTACGCTCCGAACTGGGTCGAGAAGTACGGGAAGCCTTTATCGCCAAAAAGGGCTATAAACTGCTCAGTATCGACTACTCTCAGATCGAGTTACGACTCTTGGCTCACTTTTCTCAAGATACCGCTTTGATGGAGGCGTTCCAACACGGCGAAGATATCCACATGGCAACGGCGATCAAGCTTTTCGGTGAAGCAGAAGCGGCAGCCAAACGAAACTTCGCCAAATCAGTTAACTTCGGACTGCTCTACGGTATGGGGCAGAAAAAACTCTCCGATGAGTTGGGGATCAGCACCGCAGAAGCCAAAGCCATTATCCAAAACTACTTCGCCACCTTCCCGACGGTCAAAAGATTTTTGGAGGGTATCCAAGAGGATGTCAAGAGCCAAGGATATGTCGAGACCCTGCTTCAGCGTCGACGTATCTTCGACTACGAACACGCCAACGGAATGCAAAAGGCCGCCTTTATGCGGGAATCGGTCAATACCGTATTCCAAGGAAGTGCCGCCGATCTCATTAAACTCTCGATGATCGAGATCGAGCAGTATATCCAAGAGGAACAGCTGGACTGTGCGATGCTGCTACAGATTCACGATGAGTTGATCTTCGAGGTACGTCAAGATATCGCCGATGAGGTCGCCAAGCAGTTTAAGTATATGATGGAAAATATCATGGAATTCAAAGTACCGTTGGTTTGTTCAGTGAGTATCGGGGATTGTTGGGGAGAGTTGAAGTAGAGGAGTTCTATGATATCCCGTCGAACTCAGGTTATAATGTAGCATGTCAGATTTTAAAGCTAAATCTCCTATCGATAGAATTTTAAAACACATTAAACGTCTTTATGCTTTAGAAAAACTCAAAATATCCCAATCTCAGCAAATGCGTTGTTTTTGTGATAAAATTTTCTAATGGAACAGTGAAGTGATTCTTATTTGATATAGCTATTGGGTATCTGATAATATTTAAAAAGTTTCAGATCCAATAACTCACTGAGATTAACTCCTACACCCACAAAGAGTTCT
>JACXUN010000116.1 GCA_014763905.1 Campylobacterales bacterium | reverse complement strand
CCAACGCTGTCACACCATGGTGGAAAATGAAGAGTGGGAAGCACTGCATCAGTGGATGGGAGAGGCAAATCAACTGCATGAGATACTTTAACTGTACCCCTCTTCTGCTCATCCTCTTCTGTAACGCTCTCCCTGCCGATGATACCAACCAAACCCTCTCGTGGTCTGACCAATTCTCCAAGTCGCACAAGGTAATTGCCTCCAATGCCGCTATCACAGCCGGTATCTTGACTTGGGGATTTACCCAATGGGGATACGGTACCGAAGATTTCCATACCGATAGAGAGGGGTGGTTTGAAGCCGATACCAGTAACGGCGGCTCCGATAAACTGGGACACTTCTATACCAACTATCTCATCACCCGTACGATGGCTCCCCTCTATGAATCATGGGGATATTCAAAAAATCAAGCCGCTCTCTACGGAGCGTTGAGTGCAGAACTCTCCAGTGTTATGATTGAAGTGGGTGACGGGTATAGTGAACATGGGTTCTCTCAGGAAGATCTATGGGTCGATACCTTAGGGGTTGCCACCGGTGCATTATGGCATATCTATCCCGACCTTGCCTCCAAAGTTGATTTCAGAATCGAATATGATCCGTGGAAAAAAACTGACAACGTCACCGATTTTACGACCGATTATGAGCGGATGAAGCATTTGATGGCGATCAAAGGTGAGGGGTTTGAACTCTTTGAGGATACCCCGTTAGCGTATCTGGAGCTACATGTAGGATACTACAGCCGCAACTTTAATCATGACAGCCTGCCGATCGAAGGACGGGAACGAAATCTCTATGTGGGAGTAGGAATCAATCTCTCCCGTATTTTACGTCCTTCCCTCGGCAGATACGCGACCCTCTTCAACTATCTCCAAATCCCAAAAACCTATCTCGAACGTACCAATACCTACTGAGAGGTTCGGTAGCGTTCAACCAACGCTTTGAGCTGGACTTTATCAATCTCGACTTTTTTACCGGCACGTTTATCATAGAGCTTTCGTACCATCGCTTCGACCTCATCACTCTCATGCATATGCGGATAGAGAATGGTGAGGGCATCATTCTCTTGATAGCCTTTGGTATGACGTTTGAAGCCGATTGCTGGAATCAAACGGCTTACTAACAGTGCCACGACTCCACCCGACATAAAACTAACCAAAAGCATCCACCACGCCGGAACATTCCAGACTACGGTTTTGGATGGGGACGGGGCATCGGATTTTGCCGGCTCTACCGACTCTTTGGTATGCACAACCGGAGCGGTGGCTTGGACGCTGCTACCCTCTACCGCGATCGTATAATTTTTGGTTGTCAAGGTTTGAATCGAGTGCGTTTGGTAATCATACGCCTTAATCGATACGGAAGGGATGACGAAGTTATGATCGGCGATAAAGACATAATTTTTACTATAGTGGCTCTGAAGTGTAGACCCGACCAGCTGGGTCGTCACTTTTGCTTCATCGCTATAAACGGTTACCCCCGGGATATCAAACGTAATCCCTTCATAATCCTCCAGACTCCCCTCACCTTGCAGGGTAATGGTCAGGTTAACCGGTTTATTGGATTTGACCTTTTGGGTATCGACTTGATCGTGAAGTTGGTACTTCCCTACTAGATCATACTCCCTTTGGGGTTTGGTCACTTCAATGATACGGCTTCCGGTACTAAGATTGGTCCACTTCGGAACCGTCGTAATAAATCCGATAAAATCACGCTTCTGCACCGGTTCAGCTATCTTCGCCCGTATCGGCTCCAGTGTCAACTGCCCGGCTGTTTTGGCGATCAGTTGATATTTGAGTTCGTGAATCACATAGTCACCGACCTGATAGCTCTTCTCCTCTCCGATCGGTTTGGAGAAAAATGATTTGAAACTCGGATGCTGATACTCCCGACGCATCACATCGGCATCCCGACGCTCACGCAGATGCACCGTCGCAATAATCGGCTCCCCTAATGCTACCGATTTTTTGTCCAATTCCAGATCGAGACTAAATTTCTGCGTTGAGATAATCTGATTGCTCGGCTCTACCACCTCGATCAAGATCGGCTCACTCTCTTCCATCTTGCCATCTACCTCAAACTTGAATGGCGGGATGGTTACATTTTTATCCGGTTCAAGCTCCAGTATGAGCGTCTCACTCTGCTCGGATTTCGCCTCACCGTTGATATAAGAGTAGCGGCTCCCTTGACTTCGCTGCGAATTCAATACATCTACCCCCGCAATCGTCGGGATATCCGGTAGATTATCGAATTCTTCACCCGTGACGGTAATGCTCAGTTGTACACTGTCACCCCGTACGACCTTTGATTTATCCACGGTTGCTTCGACGATACCGGCGTGCAAAGCATTCATCGTCAATAAACCTATAAACAGACTACCAAGGATTCTTAGCATCTCTCTCTCCTTTTTCCGGTGTCGCTTGATACATCATGGTCGGCATCTTTTTTTCGCTCAATTTTTTCATCAGATATTTTAACTCCTTCTGGGTAAGTTGCTCTTGCGGTGTCATTTGAGCTTGGGCTTGCTGCTGAGGATTAGGTTGTTCTTTTTGTTCATCCGCTTTGCCGCCGCTTTGTTGCTGTTTTTGCTCTGTTTGTTTCTCTTCTTTTTCTTGTTGCTCTTGTTTAGCTTGATCTTTTTGATCTTTATTTTGCTGCTGCTGATTTTGTTTCTGTTGATTCTGTTGATCTTGCTTATTTTGCTGGTCTTGTTGATCTTTATGATCTTTATTCTCTTGATTTTGCTGATTTTGCTGCTGTTGATCTTTTTGCTCTTTTTTCTTTTTGGCAAGCTCTAGGTTATAACGGGTATCCTCATCCTCTCGAAGCTTTAGCGACTTCTCATAACTTTTGATCGCTTTATCCAGATCACCCTTTTGAAAATGGGTATTCCCCATATTGTACTGACGTGTCGCCTCATCAACTCCTTTGGCTCGCTGATAGCTAGCCAGTGCTTGATCATATTGTCCGGCTTTGTAGTGAGCATTGGCTTCATTATAGGCTACCGACGGATCACTGATACTGAGTTGTCGAAAAAGCTTGGCACTCTCTTGAAAATCGCCCTGTTGATAGGATTGATTCGCTTTGTCTATCGTTTGAAAAGGGAGGATATCGGCAAAAAGAACTGGAGTCAGTATAAAGTAGAATAAAAACTTATGCATTTTTCTCCTTGTAAGGTGCGTTTCCTAACGCACCTATCGAAATTATATTGGATTAAAATTCTAACATAAGTTTAATACCGGAGTGTAAATAAACAGTTAACTAAATCTTTTAAATTTTAAATTTTTATTCAATTTAATCGATTATCTATTCCCCGTTCCCGTAATGTTCTGTCAAGAAGTCTTCAATCTTCTTGGCATTCTCTTCTGGAATCGGTGCTTTGAATGAGTTGATCATCTTATGAACCACATGATTCCAGTGAGCGCGTGGCTGTTTCCCTTGATTGAGGATATACCCAAAAGAGTGACACATCAAACAGTGTGCCTGTACCAGAGCAAAATCCTCACCCATTTTGATGGGAAAATCGATATAAGGAACCTCGATCTTATCTTCTACCTGTGCCATCAGCGGCATAAATGCCAATAGAGCTATTAGTGCTAATCTTTTCATCTTCTACTCCTTATACTATCTTGACTTTAACTTCATCGATACCGTTGTACTTATATCCGCCGTGGTTCCATTGAATATCTTTGGCAAACGGCTGTTCTTCACCTTTGTTGTTGATCGCCTTACTCATAATCGTGATCTCACCGTACTGCATCGGTTTGAAGCTGCATCTAAAGGTTCGGTAAGCATAATTCCCCTGCTTTCCGTCATCAAGCAGTGCTTTGTTCCACGTTTTACCGCCATCGATCGAAACCTGTACCTCTTTGATACCGCTGCCGCTATCCCAAGCCACACCACGAACCACGAAGTGCGATTTGTGATTCAGCTCCATACCCGATGTCGGATATCCGATCACCGATTTGACATTCATTTTGGTAATCGGCTTGGTCTTCTCAAACGGTTTCTCCGGCTCTTCACACTCACAGGCATTATCTGGTACCCGATACGCCACATCCATAAAGAAGAGCTTTTTATACTCGTTGGCAACACTGATTCGAGAGAGCATCTTGATCCAGCTGTCTGAATAACTTCCCGGGATGATCAAGCGAAGTGGATAACCATTAAGATATGGTAAATCTTCCCCGTTCATCTCATATGCCAAGAGAACATCTTGACCAATCTCTTCGATCTTTAACTCACGGATAAAACTCGGTGTCTCATAATAAGCCGCCTGATCTTTACCGTTGAAGCCCAACCAAACAGCATCCTCTTTGAGTCCTGCCTCTTTCAAGATATCCATAAGACGCACCCCTTTCCAGACCGCACATCCCATTGCACCGTTACCCCACTGGATTCCTCCCGCTACCGGCGTAAATGCTGAACGGCTGTTTCCGCCACACTGGAGGACTGCGGTGAGTTCAACCTGCTCATATTTGTCACTCTTCAGCTCTTCTAACGTGATCTCCAACTCTTTTTCCACCAATCCATCGACTTTAATGGTATAAGTTTTTGGATCATTATAGGTCGGAATATTCGGCATATGCCATCGCACGAAGAATTGATCATTCGGTGTCAATGCCGAAGTAAACACCTCACGAGGAGATTCCAAAAGTGGCGGTCGATCCGAATAGGTAATCATCGGTCGCTTTTCCGGAAAAGCAAACTTGGATATCTCCCGATTGTCAATTGGTTGATGGGTCTCCCCTGCTTCCAATATATTAGTCCCCAGCGTCATTGCACCGGCACTCAATGCCGTAGTTTTAAAAAACTCTCGTCGGTTCATAGCATCCCTTTTACTATTTTGATAATAACTATTGATCAAAATTCAAAATTTAATTATTTTAAGTTATTATATTTTAAATTTGATTAATTTATTATGAAAATGATAATGAATGCTTATTTTTTATGAAGATCTGCTTCTTAGTGCGACTGCAACTCAATTCTCTCCACAGAATGGAAAGAATCGTATAAACCTGAGTCAACACGATGCGATGCTACTAATGGAGGCTTCGATAGACCCGCTGTTTCCCATCCGAAATTAGAAAAAGGCGTATTGCTGTTTTTAATGGATTTGAAAATTTCAGTAATGCGAAACAAGCTCTTCCTTGTTCCACCTTTGTAAGGTTGGAATACATACGAAAGTTTGAAGTCAAAATAATTTTTTTGGTATAGTAAAGAGAGAAAAAACAATCAGTTCTAAACGTCGATGGAGCCACAAGTTGTCCATAGCTGATCCCTTGGTGATAGTTTATAAATTATAGCTGAATTAATTTAAGGGCACCTCTA
>JACXUN010000355.1 GCA_014763905.1 Campylobacterales bacterium | reverse complement strand
AGCTCTTTACTATAATCGATATCGCTAATTGATCCGCTTGTTTCCCCGAACAACTCTTTTATATAAAGAGAACCGCCGAACTCACCTTTTGTTTGACCTATAAGCAATAAATCATTTCCGACAGCAGTAAAACTACTTTTTAGAACTTTGTTTGCATCATCATTAAGCCCCACCATTGCGATAGTAGGAGTTGGATATACGCTTATCCCGTTTGTTTCATTATACAATGATACATTTCCGCTAACAACAGGAGTATTTAGCTCCTTACAAGCCTCTTTTATACCTTCACAAGACTGCGCAAACTGCCACATAACTTCAGGATTTTCAGGATTTCCAAAGTTTAGGCAATCCGTAATAGCAAGAGGACGTGCGCCGCTCATAGCAACATTTCTGCCACTCTCCATAACCGCAATAGCGGCACCTTTAAACGGATCTATATAGCAGTATCTTGGATTACAGTCGCTGCTCAAAGAGAGAGCTTTACCGTTCTCCTTTACCCTTATAACGCTTGAATCAAGGCTTCCGGGTGCTTTAATAGTGTTTGTCTGCACCATAGAATCGTATTGATTGTATACCCAGGATTTATCGACAACTTCAAGAGATGATAGCAGCTTCTCAAAAGCCTCTTGATTTGATACAATATCATAATCATTGATAGTTTTTTTATTTACATCATCAAGGTACGCGGGTCTTGTTGTTGGACGATCCAAAACAGGAGCCTCTTCACTAACAGGTGCAATAGGGATATCCGCACATTTCTCTCCATGCCAAAACAGCTCCATTCTGCCGCTATCGGTAACTTCACCTATTACTGCACAGTCCAGATCCCACTTATGAAATATATCTATGATCGCTTGCTCGCTTCCTTTTTTAGCACAAATAAGCATTCTCTCTTGTGATTCGCTTAGCATAAAGTCATAAGGCGTCATGCCTTCTTCGCGTGCAGGAACCTTATCAAGATGCATTATCATTCCGGCACCAGTTTTTCCTGCCATTTCAAAAGACGAACTTGTCAATCCTGCTGCTCCCATA
>JACXUN010000354.1 GCA_014763905.1 Campylobacterales bacterium | reverse complement strand
TACAATCAGAAGCATAAAGGGGAGTACAAAAAGCGATATCATAGGGACAAAACTTTTCCATGTCTCTTCCATATGCGTAAAAAAGAGGGCGATATCGGTGGGTGTAATGGGGCGCAGGAAGTAACGATAGAAGAGATAGTGTATAAAATAAATAATTAAGTTAACTTTTAAATTTAAATATATTTATCTTATAATCTGAAAAACGCAATGTTAATTAGGAGGTGTTTAATGAATTACGATAGCGATGCGGTATTTTATGAAGCGGCTAAGGACGCAGCGATTTATAATGACTATAGGGGTGAAACCATTCAAAAAGTCATCATCGGATTTTCTCTGATGGTAATTGGAGTATTTGGTTTATTTGCCTATAGTTATTACACCGGAAATGAGTTGCTTGGCGGCAAAATGACCAAAGTTATGGGTGTCAGCTATATCGATGGAAATGAGAGTGCATCGGTTGTGGTGTCGCAGGATCAAGACGAAGTGCATAATAAAGGGGATAGACTGTAATCAGAGTCTATCATCCAAAGGTTCGATTTTATCGTAACTTCCTTCCATTCAAAACCACATACAATACCGGTAGATAGAGCAGATTCAATACCGTCCCCCATAACAATCCAAATCCCAAAGCAATTGCCATCGGCTGGAAGATCACCGCTTGTTCGGTTGGGAAGAAGATCAGCGTCGAAAGTCCGATTAGGGTGGTGACACTCGTTAGGACAATCGGGCGGAAGCGTTTGCTGGCAAGTTGGTAAGCCTCTTCGATGGTGGTGGCTTTTTTGAGGTTCATCATCATAATGATCCCGTCATTGATCACGACCCCTGCGAGTCCAAGCATTCCGATAATCGACGGCATACTCAAATGCAGATCGAGAAGGAAATGTCCGACCAAAACACCCAAAATCGAAAACGGAATCACCGACATCATCATAAAGGTCTCTCGAAACGAATTGAACTTAGGTTATTAGATTTTCTTTCATATTTTCTTTCTGTTTTTTTAATATTATTATACATTATACATTTAAAAATGTTATAATATTAAGAT
>JACXUN010000353.1 GCA_014763905.1 Campylobacterales bacterium | reverse complement strand
GAACGCCAAGCGCAGACATCGCGGAATAGAGCAGTTCGGTAGCTCGTCGGGCTCATAACCCGAAGGTCACTGGTTCAAATCCAGTTTCCGCAACCAAATCTTGTATCACTTAAATACAAGTCAAGATTACTTTTATTTACTTACTGGGGTATCGCCAAGCGGTAAGGCAACTGGTTTTGGTCCAGTCATCCGGGGGTTCGAATCCCTCTACCCCATCCACATCGCGGAATAGAGCAGTTCGGTAGCTCGTCGGGCTCATAACCCGAAGGTCACTGGTTCAAATCCAGTTTCCGCAACCAATTATAAAAGTAATTTTTCCGCACTGGGGTATCGCCAAGCGGTAAGGCAACTGGTTTTGGTCCAGTCATCCGGGGGTTCGAATCCCTCTACCCCATCCACCTCTACACAAAAAATCAAAATCAAGGTATCGCTTTGGAACACTCATTTTTAAGCAACTCTATCAGTACGATTATACTTTTGGCTATACTTGGAGCATTTTATTTTATTTTGAAAAGTAAAAAAGAAGAGAAATAAGAAGAGTCAAAGTGCATCAAGGCACTTTAAAAGATATGCTTACCAACCGCGAATGATGGCGTGGCAGCGAGTACAGTTACGCACTACGTCAGAGTGAACGGATGATGCCTCTAGAAGTTGATTTTGATTGATATACTCTTTCATCTCCAACAAATTCGAATTAAGGTGCTTCGAGCTAAGTAGTGCAACCGATGAGAGTCTCTCTTTGTTTGCCGGAAGATATTTGGCTACAGACTCTTTATCATGGAACATCTTGTTTGCCTCTTCGATTTTTGCGATTCCTTTTAAAACACCATCTTTATTGTTGTAAAGAAATCCGTCTTGAATCTCAACCAGACCATCTCTCATGCTCTTCATATTCGCACTCATCACATCATTTGCCGATAATCCAAGAGCAGTGACAATACTTAAACCGATAAGAATTTTTTTCATGTAATCATCCTTTTATTTATTGCGACAATAATATCAAGATTAATCTTAAATATTAATCTTTTATTTAAGCTTTAATGCGAA
>JACXUN010000352.1 GCA_014763905.1 Campylobacterales bacterium | reverse complement strand
CTTATATTCATAATAATAATATAAGTTTACTTACACTCTTTCTATCCTCTCTATATGAGAGAAAAAAGATAATAATTATAGTATTTTTTAATAAAAAACAATATAATTTAATATAAAAAACGCTTTACAAAAAGGATTTACATGTGTGGGATTGTAGGATTTGTCCAACCAAGCCAAGATATATCGACCATTAGCAAGATGCTTGAAGTGCAAAAGTATCGGGGACCTGATGATACCGGTCACTATCATGATTCGCAAACGGGAGTACACTTCGGACATAACCGCTTATCGATTCAAGATTTGTCTGCACATGGACATCAACCCTTTATCAGCCCGTGCCAAAACTATATCTTGACCTTTAACGGCGAGGTGTATAACTTTCAAACCATACGCCAGGAGCTTGAAGCATTAGGCTACTGCTTTATCTCCAATAGCGATACCGAGGTGATTCTCTATGCCTATATGGCGTGGGGGATTGGATGTTTGGAAAAATTTATCGGGATGTTTGCCTTCTCTATCTTGGACAAGATCACCAATCAGCTTTTCTTGGTACGGGATCGAGCCGGGGTCAAACCGCTCTACTACTATCACCATCATGAAACCTTCCTTTTTGCTTCGGAGTTAAAATCCTTTCATCAGCATCCCAATTTTTCCAAATCGATCAACCGCACGGTACTGCCTTACTATTTTCAGTTCGGGTATATTCCTGCTCCGCATACTATTTTTGCAGACTGCTATAAACTGCAACCCGGTCACTACCTCATCTACGATCTAACCACACAAACCACCTCACTCCATCCCTATTGGGATGTGAAAGATTTCTATCGACAGCCATTATGGAATAAAAGTGAAGCCGAGATACTACAGGATATCGAAGCGATTTTAGAAGATTCTCTCAATCTGCGGATGATTGCCGACGTGCCGGTTGGTATTTTTCTGAGTGGAGGATATGACAGCTCCTTGGTTAGTGCCATGCTGCAAAAAAAATTGGGAAAAACCATCAATACCTTTACCATTGGCTTTAAAGACCAACGCTACAATGAAGCC
>JACXUN010000115.1 GCA_014763905.1 Campylobacterales bacterium | reverse complement strand
AAGCTGAACATCATAAAGGATATCATCCATTGGATGGCGATACATTGGCATAGCCAATCGTTTCTCATCAAGGATATGTCCGATAAATCCAATTGATCGTCCAACGATGAAGAAGGCATTAAGTGTACCGCTAGCAATAAACTCATCAATCTCCTCTTCGCTGTATCCTAACGCTCTCCACATATCTACCATCAAGATACCGATAGTACCATCCACGTTAAGGATTAGATTCTCTTTCTTAGAAGTTGTCAATGCCTCTACCATTCTTGCATAATCAAGAAGTGGTGTTTTTGGGAAATGCTCAGCCGCATAATCCATCAATCCTTTAACCCGTAGGTCTGGGTTTTTGAGTGATTTGATTCGGTGACCAATACCTGGAATTGGAATTCCTTGTTTTTTCATATAGTTCAAAAACTCAGCCGGGGTAAGACCGTTATCATCGGCATACTTGAAGTATTCAGCTGCACCGTCGATTGCTCCACCAAATCGTGGTCCGATGGTTAAAAGACCGGTTACCAAGGCTTCAACAACGGATTTACCCGCTCGTGCGGTTACTTTAGCATTGTGAGCACCTGATACTGCTGGACCATGATCTGCAACGGTTTTAAGTACGGTTTCGATAAAGTCTGTCGCCCATTTTGGATACTGTTTTTTGAACCAAAGCAATGAAATAACATCACCGATTCCTTTTCCGGTACTTGGAAGTGCTACGGAAGAGATAGGGAATCCGGCATACGTCGCTTCGTCACCTCTATCGTCAGAAATAGTACAGATGAACTGTTTACTTCTTCGCACTGCTGGAACCTTATTTATTTCCGGCTCAGCAATTGGAGCGATGTTTAGGCTCTCATATACTTTTTTGATGGTTGCCGGAAGGTCGTTAAATGATGCCGGTACATGGATACCTGCCGCAGCCATGGCGTTGTTTTTCGCTTCAGCTGTTTCTCTCTCTGCGTTAGCAGAAGCACCCGCGTGACCAAATTGTACACCACTGTCATAATACTTAGCGATGGTTCCGATACACCAACCGATAACCGGCTTCGTGATTCTTCCGTCTTTGATCGCTTCGATCACTTTATACTCTTCGATACCACCGACTTCACCGAGAAGTAACATGTATTTTACATCTGGATTATCTTGCATTCTCAAAAGGTTATCGATAAATACTGAACCGACGAATCTATCTCCACCGATCGCAACACCCTCGGCAATACCATCCGCATTGATAGAGATAATGTTTGAAAGCTCATTGAAAAGACCACCTGATCGAGTTACTAGACCACATGAACCGGTTCTGTGAAGCTTAGAGTTTACGATGTTTTCAATGGTACCACCGATGTTTGCAACTTTAAATGCACCCGGAGCAATCGCACCAACGGTAGCAGGTCCGATAACGACTACACCTGCATCACGAGCCGCTTGGTTCATGGTTCGAGCCAATCTCTCAGGAATACCTTCTGCCGTAATCATAATGCTTTTGAATCCACCGAGGTTAAGTGCTTCCATTGTCACATCATACGCGGTTCTAAATGAAGCAAAGTTCAATAAAACATCTGCTTGCGGCTGAGCGGCTTTCGCTTCTGCTGTAGTCTTATAAAGTGGAACCATAATCTCATCCGGTCCCCAAAAGAACTTTTGGAACTTCGCATCACTGGTTGGAGCAACAATTGCTGCTACCGATGGCGTTTTTCTCTTAATTGTGTAGTCATAATCCAACATTCTTTGGATCGCCGAAGCGTTGTTGTTCCAGAAAATTGCTTGGGTATCTTTTGTAAATAGTTGTGCCATATTCTCTTTCTCCTTATGCCTCTACGGCCATTCTAACGATATCGGTTACGTGTGTCTCTGGACCATATACGTCAATCCATAATCCCAATCTATCAGCAGCTTCTTTGATATCTTTGAGACCTTTTTCATAGTTTGGTCCACCCCGTCGAACGTAGATTTTGACACCTACCTCTTTCATCTTATCCGCATACTCTTCAAATGCTTGGATGATTCCGGTAAAGGTTTTCGCAACATCCGTAAAGTTCGCAATCGCTCCACCGATGATCAGTACTTTATCTCGTCCTTGTGCATCTTTTTTTCTTGTCATAAGGTCAAGAATAATACCCGCATAGAACTTGGTCTCACCCGTTGTAGGACCACCTGAGTACTCACCGTAATTTGCCAAATCGTTAATTCCCGCAAGGTCAGCAATCGTATCAGCATACACAACTGACGCACCACCACCGGCAACCATTGTCCAGATTCGTGCGTCCGGTTTAAGGAGTGTCAATTTAAGTGACGCACCTGTTTTCGCATCTGCCTCTTCTACCGCCAATACTTCTGGAGACTTCTCTTCCATACCAAATGCGGTTGGATACTCAACATCTCCCCAATCTTCTTTCATCATGAAACCAGCTGTATCATCTAGCTTCGCAACCATATCGAGAAGCTCGATTTTGTTTCCTTGCATAACAAACGGGTTGATTTCAAGGTAAGCAAAGTTTAACTCTCTATACGCTCTGAAGAAACCGATAGCAAACTCGGCAAAACCGGCTTTATCTTTTTCCGCTACATCGGCAGGAATATTCGCTCTGATCTTATCAGCGATCTCTTCTTCTGTTTCGGTGATAGCAAATTTAACTTCGATCACTTTATCCCAGTTCTCTTCTACTTCCATTCCACCTTCAGCAGACATATAAAGAACATCGTCATCACCAACACAAGTAGCAGAGATATAGTACTCCTCTTCTTGTGTATGTGGTGTGAATGGCTCAACAACAAAGTGAGTCAACATATCAACTGATGCGTTACCGGTTGGGGTATCACCTTCAAATGCAAAATAAACCTCTTGCTTAGAGCTTGATTTCTCATCAATCCACGCAGCAGCTTTATCGAGTTTAACATCACCTGGCTTGGCATCTTTGAAAAGTACAAGACCGTTTTTTCCTCGTTTTCCAAATAGCATATCCGGCTTCGCTACGAGTGTCTTCTCTTTTAACCATGCTTTCTCTTCTGCCGCTGCTTTTAACTCTGCACCGTTTTGAACCATTACTGTTTCATAAGCATAAGTAAAGTTTGGAAAATACTTATCCCAATGCTTAGCCAAAATCGACTTCGCGTCGTATTCTCTAATCGCCTTTTGAGCCATTGAGTTCTCCTTTTTTGAATGTGTTGGGGGAATTCTACCATTAGGAGGATAAATTCTTTTCCTTAGAAGTTATAGTCATTAGAAGTTTTGTTTATTTGTGTACTTTGGAAACATTAGGATCAGAACAAGCTTCTATTCCATAATATTTTAGCTGATACTGCACTTTTTGACTCTTGGCAGTGTAACAATTTTGCCCTATCTCTGCCAGTTCAAGTGTAACCCAGTATGGGTGATAAAAGGGATAAGCAAAATGTTTGCTTTTGTCCGGTATCCAGTAGAAAAATACTTGATGAAAGATCACCACCATAGCACTCGTAACCAGTGATCCCATCACCACTTTATATCCCAATTGATATCTGCCTTGGAAGATCGGCAGACGGATATTAAGCGTTCTGTGATATACCAACACCATTAAAACTACCGCCACAATCACATACGGGGCGAAATCGGTCATAATCACCTGCTGTCGAACCGATAAGAGTATTGACAGTACAAATGAAACAAATGCGATATACCAGAGCAGATCTTTCTTCTCACGAATCCAAATACGATAGAGAGCATAGAAGAAATAAAAAAAGACAAACGGGGAAAAAAGTGCCACATAGAGTCCAAAAAGTTCCAAAAATCTCCCTTTGGGTTTTACGCCCAAATCCAAACCGTTAAAATAGAAGAGTGCAACCGCCGCCAAAGTGATCGTAACATAAAAAAGTTTCATATCCCGTTTGAAAGCAGAGTAGATCGCCACCGCGATAAAAAAGATCACTGACGCATCATGGACAAAGAGCAGGACTGCCATCAAGATATATTGAACCGCTAACCACTTTTTGTGATAGGCGATAATAAACCCCAGCACCAAAGTGATCACTACTACCGCGATATTGGCGATCACCGCCGAAGTAATAATTCCGGGAAGCAGTGCAAATATCGTCGTAGCGAGATAACTTAACGCTCTCTCTTTCAAGTAAAAACGACTCATATAGAAAAAAAGGGGAAGATTCAATACACCAAAGAACAAAAACGGTAATCTGAACGCCAAAGTGTTACCAAACCAACCATCAGCCAAATGCATCAGCGTTCCAAGTATCTCTTGGTCGGTATAATACTGCGTCGCTTCAGAAGGACCAATAGGAAGCGTAATCGCTAAATAGTAGAGAGCCGAAAGATAAAAAAGTATAAAGCTATAAAAAAATGTTCGGCTCACAAATCCACTCTACAGATCCAAAAAGTTTTTGAGCATCTCATGCCCATGCTCACTCATAATCGACTCCGGGTGAAACTGCACCCCATAAATCGGCTTGTCCTTAATTTCCAATGACATAATCTCCGCATCATCGATACTGTGCGAAGTCGGAATAATACATGCCGGTAGATTCTCTTTATTGACTATCAACGAGTGGTAACGGGTGGCTCGAAACTCTTTTGGCAAATCTTTGAACACAATGGTATCTTGATCCACTTTGACCTGTGAAGTTTTCCCATGCATCATATTTTTAGCCCGAATCACTTCCCCGCCAAATGCCTGAGCGATACTCTGATGTCCCAGACAGATACCAAAAATCGGTGTCGTATCGGCAAAGGCCTTGATCACATCCAAGGTTACCCCCGCCTCATTCGGTGTCGCCGGTCCGGGAGAGATAATAATTTTTTCAGGATTCAAAGCCTTGATCTCTTCCACCGTCAACTCATCATTACGAATCACTTTCAGATCGGCTCCCAGTTCTAAACAGTACTGCACCACATTATAGGTAAAGCTATCGTAATTATCTATCATTAAAATCATTTTATATTTTCCTCTAACTAACCCCTAAAACAAAGGATTTTCAAACTTTATAAATTTTCTTAAATAGTGGATTTCTACCCAAAATTTACCCTTATGGTACATTATACCCTTTCTTGAATGTTTTTTGAATTAAATCTACCCTCGGTATTCAACATTCAACAATTTTCATTAGGCAGGTAATTAAGGGGAGTAAAGTGTTGCAAAGGAGTGTTCAACACCCTTCAACATTCATTTTTGTTGAAAGTACATAGAACAACACTCAAAAGCCAAAATATAAGGCTTTTGAGCATTTGCTTAGTGTTGAATTAAACTGTGTAAAATTCACCCTCTTTTTTTATCTTTTCAATGGAAAGTAGATCATCAAGTATCTGTAAAAGTCCATCTTTTTGAGCTATCCTTGATGATTGAGTAGTCTCACGAACAGTGCATTTTTTTCACACAACCGTTGAATCGATTCTAACACTTTTTGAGAAGCTGATTTTCTACTGTTTTGATTTGCAACATCCAAAATTTTAAATGTATGTTCTTTTTTACATAGTCAAAAAAGTCAA
>JACXUN010000351.1 GCA_014763905.1 Campylobacterales bacterium | reverse complement strand
TGTAGTTTTTCCATAGAGTTATCTCTATGGAACTTGTACGATTAACGAGGAGAGATATTGGAAATAGATGATCCGGAGAAAAAGACATTGACCGCCTGTCCCGGTGCCAACATTGGTGTGGTTTCATTGATTCTCAGTACCGTTGCTACCGTCTGACCGTTATTAAGCTGCACAATCACCTCTTGACCATATTGGGTATCGAGTTGATCTCCGACACTTCCACCGGCTACACCGCCCAGTACGGTTCCCGCTACGGTAGCCACATCTTTTCCGACACCTCCGCCGATCTGATTTCCTAATGCTCCACCGGCAACCGCACCGACAACCGCACCCAGTGCATTTCCTGCACCTTGGTTATTGATAACCACCTCTTTCACCGATTGAACCACACCGGATTGAACCGTCATCTGTTGACCTACCGTTCGTGTTTCATATCCACGCGGAGCACATCCAGTGGTCAATAATAGTGTTATAGCCAATGTCGAACTTATTAAAATAGTTTTCACTGTTATTCCTTTATTTTTAAACATATAACAATAAGTATAGCATTTAGAAATAATCATGTCAATATTAATAACCTGAGGTACAGGTATTGATTTTTCAAAAGTTTTTGAATCAGGCTTTAACACTTCCGATCTTCTAACTCTTTTTTACTACTCTCTTGTCGTCCAAGCAGATACCCTGCAATGGTTCCCAGAAGCCCTATTACCGGTGTTAGCTTAGTCATCTCCAATCCCGTAATCACAATAAAAACACTCGATACCACGATAAGCGGAATACCAAAGGTTTTCAGAATTTCACTTGGTTCTTTGCCATCTTTGATACGGTTATTCATTAGGATCAATGCCAATACAAAGATAATAAAAGTAAACACACTCGCCACAAACATCGGTGAGGACATATAGGTGATAAGCTGTTGATCAAATGCATCCAACTGATCAAGCGAAGGAAGCTGTGTCGTGAAACGCTCTGTAAAAAACATCATAAATTGGTACATGAAGGGAAGATTACCATCTCTGGTTTTGTGATGACATCAGAGGGATTAAAATTGCATTATGAAG
>JACXUN010000114.1 GCA_014763905.1 Campylobacterales bacterium | reverse complement strand
CCTACGAATTTTGATTTTTCAAATCTTACCTATTTTTAGGCTTCTGTGACTATAATACTCCGTCGAACTCAGGTTAATAGATATAATATAAAAGGTCTATCTACTATGTCCATGTTTGAAACAGTTATCGGTCTTGAAGTCCATGTTCAGCTCAATACCAAAACAAAGCTCTTTTGTTCCTGTGCTACCAGTTTTGCCGAGCATCAAAATAGTAACACCTGTCCAACCTGTTTAGCCCTGCCGGGAGCTCTGCCGGTTGTTAATAAAGAGGCAGTGATTAAAGCGATGCGATTTGGATACGCAATCAATGCCAATGTCAATCATCTCTCTAATTTTGACCGAAAAAGCTACTTCTATCCCGATAGCCCGATGGCATATCAGATTACCCAACTGCATAAAGCGATTGTTCAAAATGGAGAGCTTTTTATCGATCTTGACGATGGCTCGCAAAAACGGGTGAGTATTACGCAAGCCCACTTAGAAGCTGATGCCGGGAAAAATCTTCATGAAGGAAACCACTCCAAAGTCGATTTGAATCGTGCCGGTACGCCGCTGATGGAGATCGTATCCGGACCAGATATGCGAAGTTCGGATGAAGCGGTAGCTTATCTCAAAAAGCTTCACTCTATCGTACGCTATCTCGATATCTCGGATGCCAATATGCAAGAGGGATCATTCCGATGTGATGTCAACGTTTCGATCCGACCTAAAGGACAAGAGACGTTTGGAACCCGTGTAGAGATCAAAAACATCAACTCATTTAAGTTTGTACAAGCCGCTATCACTTATGAGGTACAGCGGCAAAAAGAAGCGTACGAAGATGGGGTTTATGAAGAGGAAGTGTACCAAGAGACACGATTGTGGGATGCAGATAAAGGCGTAACCAAATCAATGCGTGGCAAAGAAGACAGTGCCGACTATCGCTATTTCCCGGATCCTGATCTAAGACCGCTGGAAGTGACCGAGACAATGGTCGAAGAAGCCAAACAGATGCCCGAACTTCCGGATGCTAAAGTCAAGCGATATGTAGATGCCCTTCAAATTAAACGCTATGACGCATTGGTTCTCTGTGCTCAAAAAGAGTTAGCATACTTTTTTGAAGCGATGTTGGAGACTGGAGCTACCCCGCAAAATTCAGTCAACTGGCTTAATAGCGAATTGTTGGGTCGGCTTAATAAAGCCGGTCTGACTATTACCAACTCTCCGATTTCTGCTCAAAAACTGGGTGAACTGGTACGGAAAATTGAAGACGATACGATTAGTGGAAAAGGTGCCAAAGATATTCTCGATGTCTTAATGGAAAAAGATGCTTGTATTGATGAGTTGATCGACTCAATGGGGCTGGCTCAGGTGAGTGATGACAGTGCAATCTTAGAGATCATTGACGGTATCTTAGCGACCAATCAAGATAAAGTAGCAGAGTATAAATCCGGTAAAGATAAACTGTTTGGTTTCTTTGTCGGACAAACCATGAAAGCATCCAAAGGTTCCGCCAACCCGGCTAAAGTCAATGAACTATTAAAGCAGAGACTCTCATAATGCATCTAGGGCAGCCATGATTATCAACGGGATTATTCGGTTTGCCTATTGGATTAACGGTTCCTATCGATATCGAGTAATCAAAACTTTTTTTACCAATCTTCTTACCAATTCCGATTACCCTTATAAGCGATATCTGGATGGGGTGATGATCTTTTTGATCCTTACCTCCGTGGGGATATTGATTTATGAAGTGCAGCATCCGATACCGGAATGGATGGATATATATGATCTCTATGTTGTTTCGGTGATTTTTTTGATCGAGTATCTGCTTCGTTTATGGGTCTATAATGATCTGCACAAAATGATCATACGTGATTATGAACAGGCACGTTTTCTAAGCAAAAAATTTTCATTTGTGGCAATTGTTAAAAAAATAGTATTAACCAAGATCGAATATATCAGTTCGCCGTTAGCACTTATCGATCTTTTGGCGATTCTACCGGCATATAGACCGTTTAGAATTCTGCGTATATTTGTGCTTTTCCGAGTTTTTAAACTGCTACGTTATACCAAGAGTATCAATCAATTTGTCGAGGTTCTTTCTCATAAACGGTTTGAGCTTTTTACCTTGCTTTTTTTGTTACTGTTTATCGTCACTTCGGCAGGGATTGCAATCTATGTATTTGAAGAGCGAACCAATGATAATATCAACTCCCTTTTTGATGCACTCTATTGGGCTTTGGTAACCATTTCAACTGTCGGTTACGGAGATATTTCACCGGTTACCAGTGAGGGGCGAGTGGTTTCCATGCTGATTATCGTCTCGGGACTGACCATGATCTCGTTTATGACCTCGGTGATCGTTTCGGCTTTTTCCGAAAAGCTGGGAGAGCTTAAAGAGAATCGTTTTATCGAAGAGACTAATAAAAATGAAGAGTTCCTAATTATATGCGGTTATGGGCAGATGGCAAAGATGTTTTTACGTCAAAATAAGCAGCACAATTATAAATATGTTGTAGTAGATAAAGACAAAAAACGTATCGAAGATGCCTTAAAAGAAGGGCATAAAGCGATCCATGAAGATGCCAGCCGACATGATACCATTGCGAAATTCAATATCAAATATGCCAATATAACGCTACTCTGTTTGACTGAAAGTGATATCGAAAATATCTATATAACCCTCAATGCTAAAAGTTTATCAAAGAAGATCAAAGTCATTGCATGGGTAGTTGATACCAAGATGAAAAAAAAGTATGAGCTTGCCGGAGTCGATCATCTATTGCTGCCGAGCAATATAGCCAATATGATGTTGTTGACTGCTATTAATCAACCGGTGATGTATTATGGTATCCATGCCATTCTAGCCGGTGAAGATGCGGCACATATTGATGAAGTAAATGTAATAAATTACAGCCGATTGATCGGTAAAGTCATCCAAGAGATCGAGTTCAAAGAGCGTAAATTGCTTCTGTTGGGTATTCAACGTGGAGAGCATGGCTCCTTTATTTTTAATCCAAAATCTGATACAGTATTGGAAGAGCATGATATATTGTTACTGATGGGTTTGGATATTAGTATAGAGCATTTTAAAGAGCAGTATGAAGGAAGTCTGATTTGAAAAGCAATATTTTTTTATTTGGTTATGGAAGGCTTGGACATACGATTGTTGAAGTTTTGAAAGACACCAGCTTCCATTTTCAGGTGATTGAATCGTCTTCAAGTCGTTATGATCAAGCTCAAGAGAACGGCTATGATACGATTTATCTGGATATTACCAAAGATGAAGAGCTTGAAATGTTAGCGGTAAAAGCAGAGGATTATCTTATTTGTGTCATGGATGATGAACATCTGAATGTCTTTTTGATCCTCTCATTGCGGGCACTCTTTCCAAAAACAACAATTTTGGCAATCTCCACCTCCATTCATGCGACACAAAAAATGAAGATGGCAGGGGCAACCAAAGTGATTGATCTCTACCAAGTGAGTGCCAATCGTATCCACAATATTCTCAAAAAACCGGTAGCTACTAAACTACTGGATGATTTTCTTATTCGAGAGGATGGGATTTCGTTCAAAGAGATAGTTATTCCTGTTCACTCATATCTTGTCGGTAAGTTAGTTAATAATATCGATTTTCAGCAACATGGGGTGATCGTGATTGGTTTTATCAATATGTCATACAGCCGTAAGTTTATCTTTATAACCAGTGGTTTGAATCATCAGTTAAATCCCGGTGATATGATTGTCTGTATCGGTGAATATGAGAAGCTTAAAGCGTTTGAACAGTACATCAAAAGGAGTCAGAAATGAAATTAGCTGTTATAGGAGCCGGGAAATGGGGACAAGCCCTTTATCATGCGTATAGTCAACGTAATGAGGTGGTCATCACCTCTCTTCGACCTAAAGATATTGAAAATTTTGTTTCATTGGAAGAGGCGTTGTCTTATGAGTATCTGATATTGGCAATTCCGGCTCAATCGGTACGGGAGTGGATGACGCAAAACTTCGATGATCGGGGACAAAAAATACTGGTTGCTGCCAAAGGGATAGAGACTGCCACGGGAGCTTTTCTTAACGAAATATATGGAGAATTTCTTAGCAGTGATCGACTTGCGTTTATCTCCGGTCCCTCATTTGCTGCTGAGGTTCAGCAGTCACTTCCGACCGCTTTGAAGATCAGTTCCGAAAATTTGGAACTGGCAAAAATCTATGCCGATGCACTGCCGGATTATATCAAAGGATATATTGACAGTGATGTGGTAGGTGCTGAAGTTGCCGGTGCGTATAAAAATGTGATCGCCATTGCCGGTGGGGTGTGCGACGGTCTCAAATTGGGTAATAATGCCCGTGCCGCATTGATCTCCAGAGGTTTGGTTGAGATGACTCGTTTCGGAGAGTATTTTGGAGCTGAGACAGAGACCTTTCTCTCTTTGGGCGGTGCCGGTGATCTTTTTTTAACGGCAAGCTCTACCTTGTCCCGTAATTATAGAGTCGGATTGGGATTGGCACAAGGCAAAATGGTTGAGCAGATTCTCGAAGAGTTGGGAGAAGTTGCGGAAGGTATACCTACGGCAAAAGCCCTCTATACCATTGCTCAAAAAGAGAATATTTATCTTCCTATAGCACGGGAGGTGTATAAAATGTTAGAGGGCAAAAATCCGATGGTTTGTGTTCAAGATTTACTCAATACTTAATCATAATTTATAAGTTCTGTGTTAAAATCTATGAATGATAAGACGTTTACGACGCAAAATTAAAAAAGCCTTTAGAGAGCTGCTGATATACCATAACAGCTCACTGGAGTACCGTGCCAAACTGTTAACCTTGATGGTAGCGGTCAATAATAAAATCACACCGTGTGAAGAGAAGCTGCTATACAAAATTGCGTGTGATATCTATGAAAAAGACGAAGAGCGTGCCGAGATATTGGTAGAGGCAGTTTTAGAGTATTTTAATAAGATCGTCACAGATAATGGATTGGCTTTTGAACATCTCGTTTTTCAGGTAGAGAAGGAGACCAAAATGGTAAAACGATTTGCACAAAAGATCAATATTAAGCAGTTAAGATTATTTCGACGTTGTCTTCATGAGGAGGAGGATATTATCTATCAAGAGCGTGTTCTTGCCTTTTTGGAGCGATTAAAGGAGCAGTATGGAAGTGTATAAGTTATTGTCAGTGGCAAAGTGCAGGGCGTTTTCTACCGTAAGTTTGTATCGCAAAATGCGATGAAGCGGCAGTTTCAAGGATATGTCAAAAACCTACCCAACGGAACAGTTGAAGCGGTTGCCTCACTGTGGGATGAGGATCTTTCTCTTTTTCGTAAGATACTGGAAGAGGGATCACCACTGTCACACATAGAAGATATCGAGATGACGATACTCGAAGAGGATGATTTAGTCTATGATGGATTTGAAGTAAGGAGTTAAGAATGAGCAGTGGATGGGGGTGTCAACATCTGACCAAACATGAAGAGATCAAAGAGTGGTGTCGGCTTTTAAAACATAAGTGTGATCCGG
>JACXUN010000113.1 GCA_014763905.1 Campylobacterales bacterium | reverse complement strand
GATCATCTTGACCTTTTTGTGATAAGACTTTTGGAGAAGTTTGAGGACTTCGAGATTATCGCCCTCGATATAGAGGTTTTGGGTCGTATCCCAGTTTTTTGATTCTGCTTTTGCAGGGCGGAGGGTTCCTGTGGATGGCGTTTGAGCGATTTGTTTGGCTTTGGATTTTCCCGCCCATGTGAAGTTGTAGCGTTCGGCGTCACTATCGATAAATTGCCCCAACTCCTCTTCAAGCTTTTTAAAATCGATCTTCCCTTCGCTGAAGACTTCGGGGAATAGTTCTCTTAATTTTGTTATATTTTCACTCACTATGTCCAAACTCTTGCCATCTAATTGCTTCATGCTTCCCTCTGTTTAAAGTTTATTTGTTATAATTTCGCTACTTACGGTGAGCCTATGCACGCACGCTCACCTTGTTCTGACAAACCCCAATACAAAATCTTTCAGTTTATTATCCAATCCTACCATATAAACTGATACAAATCTGCTGATTAAATCATCAACTGTATTGAAGTCATCCTCATTTCCCAATAATACATGTAGCGTGTAATACACATCCAGTATCTTGTGTTCATAAATCGTTTTTCTGAATTCTCTGTGTTTGTCATATGCTCTCAACCCTCTAAAATTTCTGTTAAAAATTCTCCCGTTGTGAGCGCATCGGTTACGAAGTTCTTTGAGTCTCAAGAGATAGTTTAAAAATAGCCTTGGGGTGTAAAAGCCAAACCGTTTCCCTAAAAGTTTCAAAATATCATTACTATCGATTTGTAGCTTTGAAATAATATTTATCAAAGTGCCCAGTGTTGAATTTTCTACAAAATAGTGAAACGGCGGATAGTTGAATTCTCTTATGATTTCTGGGTCTTTATTTTTAGGCACATTAATGGAAACCATAGGCGCACTTTGAATGTATGCGATTTGATTAGATTCAAAATCATAGGTATTGAGGTAATAATCTCTATAATGAAAATAGACCTCCGATTTCTTAGGAGGATTGGTTGGAAAAACCTCCCAGTCTTGAATAGATTCAAACGGTAATGTGAAGGCTTCCTTATAATTTTTAGCGAGCAGATAACAAAACGGGTTATCGGTGACACTGTAAACAATTTCAATGAGATAAGCTTTCATTTTGATTTCGATACTGGATGTTATGAAAAACATATTCGAAGAGAGTTGCCTATCAAAATCGTGAATTGCGATTATGTCATCTATCGAGTAGCTGGTTAAGTTTTTAAGAAATGCTTTGGCGTATCCTTTGAATCGAAAAATACCAATGTTTAAAATTGTCTGTTCAATACTCGCTTCGCTTTGATCAGCAGAATGGTTCAACCCATCCTCATAAAGAGAGTGCAAATAGGATGTTATGCCAAGCTTTTTGTAATGGTATTTCATAACTTCCCTTTTAAAGTATTCAATCTATCGTTCACTTTTTTCAACTCGATATTGAGATTCACCTTGTCGTTAAAGTTTGTCTCTTTCTTGATTTTATTTTTGAGTTTCGTGATTTTTACCTCATGCACAGTGATCTCTTCGAGAATCACTTTCGTATCTTCATTGCTTCTAAGTGTCCCACTATGCTTGGACGCATTAAAAGCAATGATTCTATCCAAATAGCTATTATAGAAAGCATATAAATCGGTAAAGGGATGGTTTTTGGCTGCAAGGCTCTCTATAAAAGCAATTTCGATTTCAGAAGGGTTTAGTATATCGATCCAGTCGGTGAAATGGCTCTCTTCTACGACGAGTTTGGAGCTGTCGGATTTGTTGATCCGCTTAGGTGAGATATTGACCATCAGGGTCTTCTCACACTGGATAAAGATGATGAGGGGATAAGGGATATTCTGGATGATGGAGGTGATGGTTTTGTATTTGGTTTTGTTGGTGATTTCGACTCTTACAAACGCTATTTCAGAATAATCCCGCTCTTCATCGACAAAGGGGAGGATATTGATATTGTTTTTGTTGAGAAGATATTCGAGAGTGATACGCTCTACATTAGCAGAAAGAATTTTTCGCTCGTTGATGTTGAGGGAAAAATTTTCAATAAATAGCTTCTTGTCTATTTTCTTGTTAATTTTACATGCTAGTGGAAATCCTATGGTTTCTACGACATCAATCATCGGATCACCAAATACGAGATGAGTTCAAAATCCTCTATCCCGCTAAACGAATCGCTGGAGATATTCGTCCCGCCACGACTAAAAAGCGAATCCATCCCGCGCTCTTCTTTTTTGCCGATGATGCTTTCAATCGCCACTTGAAGCCGTTTGGTGTAGGTATCCATTTGTGTGCAATCTTTTGTCTCTTGTTTCATCGCATTGACCGCTTCGGCAACAACGGTAGTTTGTCCGATACAGAGGTTTTTGTAGATATCGAGGATCATTTTGGCACTGGTGAATCCCATGTGGATTTGACCCTCTTCATTGACATAGACGAGATAATACGGCTCCAGTGAAAAGCTATCACTTTCTTGCGTATATTTCAAAAGTTTCAAACAAAAGATTGTCCCTTTGACGGTGATGTTTTCATCGGCATTGACGACGCTATAAAGTCCCAACGGTGAAGATTCAAGAGCTGATTTGTGGGTTTTTAGATACTCCATCAAATCCATTCTAAAATCGTTCAGCGTCAAATCGGTAAGGGAGATACCGCCACTCACATCTTCAAGGTCAATAACCTTTTCTTGAAGCTCTTTGAGCTGTTTGGCACGATAGCTCAAATCGTTCATCTCTCCTGAATTTTGGGTATCGATGATATTTTCTTCACCCGTGGCACTGACATCGAGAAGCATCATCCGCCCACTTACACGGCTCTCCAAATTGATGTATTCATCGAGTTCCAAATTTGGCCAAAAATTGACAAGCTGGATGGTGGCATTGCGGCTCCCCAAACGGTCAATCCGTCCAAAACGCTGGATGATCCGGACGGGATTCCAGTGAATATCATAGTTGATGAGATAATCGCAGTCTTGGAGGTTTTGCCCCTCACTGATACAGTCGGTGGCGATAAGGATATCGATCTCTTTGGTAGCGTCAGGATTGGTTTTGTCTCGGCTTTTGGAGATAGGGGAAAAATCGGTCAAAAGGGAATTAAGGTCTTTGTGTTTGGTTTGAAGGGTTGTTTGATTATCACCGCTCCCCGTAACGAGACAACTTTCCAATCCGTACTCCGCTTTTACCCATGGGGAAATGTGTTTGTAGAGGTATTCGGCGGTATCGGCGAAAGCGGTGAAGATGATTACTTTTTTGTTGTTTGGGTTGAGTGGATTTTCGATTTTGTGAGCGATATTTTCTTTGAGAACATGGAGCTTGTTATCTCGGAGATGATCGATTTTCGACGATTCGGAAAGCAGTTCTTTGAGCTTTTCAAGGTCACTCTCTAAATCTTGCCTCCATTTAATCTTATCGACATCGGCGATGAGGACTTTGACACTATTTCCGACGAGCCGTGAAGCGAATTCATCGCTATCGATATCAACATCAATAATACTGGGTTCTTCGAAATAATCCCTATTGTGAGTATCGAGCATCTTGCTAATGTGTTCGATGTTGCTGATAAGCTTGATCACCGTTAGAGAAAACGAGTTGATGGAGCTTTCCATCCGTTTGAGAAGATTCACCCGCATCAAATGGATAAGACTGTTTTCCCTATCGGTTTGTTTAAATACCCGTCCATTCCCAAGCTCAATGTCGTATTTCTCTGAATATTCTGCTTGTTTGTGAGGATAGACATATTTAAGCGGTGAATAGGCGGCGAGACTGAGGCGACGGATCGTTTTGTTGATCTCCAATAGTGGTGGAAACTCGTTTTTGACATCGATATCGGGCTTGAGAGTGAGTGGTTTGTTTCGTTCGGGAAACTTGCCAATATCTGTCATATCGTAGTATTTCTCAATATGCTTACGACTGCGGGCGATTGTGATCAAATCAAGCAGTTTGAAATAATCAAAATTCAGGCTGTCCAATAAGCTTTTGCTGGTGCGTTGCTGGTCAGGGAGTTTGAGCCATGTGTTGAATTTGCTCTGGGATTTACTGAGTGTCCGTTCTATCGATTTGATCCCAAAATTATCAAAAGCAGTATCGTTTGCTTCGGTGATAAATGCCACTTGATTTTTCAAATCGTTCAAGCGGTTATTGACGGGGGTAGCAGAGAGCATCAAAACTTTGGTCTTGACCCCTTTTTTCAGCACATCATCCATCAATCTCGCATATCGAGATTTTTTCTTTTTCTTGTTGGTGCTAGTATTGCGGAAGTTATGCGATTCATCGATCACGATTAGATCATAGTTTTCCCAATTGAGGGTTGAGAGGTTTATTTCGCCGCTGTAGCCACTTTCTCGTGTTAAATCGGTGTGATTGAGGACATCATAGTTGAAACGATCTGCCGATAAGATATTACGCTTGTCGTTGATGGTATAAAGCGTCCAGTTCTCACGAAGCTTTTTAGGAGCCAATACCAAAACTCTGTCGTTGCGGAGTTCATAATATTTGATAACCGCCAATGCTTCGAATGTTTTCCCCAAACCGACGCTATCGGCGATGATACATCCGTTGTAGCGTTCGAGTTTGTCGATGGCTCCCAATACCCCATCCCGCTGAAAATTATAAAGCTGATTCCAAACGATGGTATCTTTAAACCCTGTTTTGGTTTTGATGATCTTCTCTTCATCAAGATCACCGATAAAGCTTTTGAAGATGTTGTAAAGAGTCATAAAGTAGAGAAACTGCGGGGTCTTATCCTCGTAGATCGCTTCGAGATTTCGCAAGAGTTCGGTTTTGATATCCGATACCATAGCGGGGTTGTTCCAAATCTCATCAAATATGGCTAAAAAATCCCGTGTCGCTCCGCTTTCGCTGATGAGGGTATTCATGTGGAATGCACTTGAATGAACGGTTCCAAGCCCTGAAGATGAGAAATTTGAACTCCCCTGTATCGCTTTGCTCTCATTGGTATTATCGATATGAAAAAGATTAAACGGTATAACTCCTTGCATTTTCACTTCGCTGGCTTTGACTTTGGCTTTGATCCAATCGGCACATTCACGAGCGATACGAGTCTGCTGTAACTGGTTTTTGAATTTGACCTCTTCGGCTTCACCTGTGATACGGTGATCGAAAGCGGAATTTTTGAAAACAGGAGCGTTAAAAAGGAGGCGGATATCTTTGGCTTTATTTAACTCTTTTTTAAGTTCTGCAAAAGCGTAGAGGGTGAAATAGCCTGAGACAATAGACAATTTGCTGTTCTCGTTGATGTTCTGCTTTAATACATCGCCAACTCTGCCATTTTTCTTATTGTCTATTAACATGATCCGTATCTTTTATATCAAATGGAGTATTTTAGCGAAAAGTATTAAAAATATACTCTTTCACATCATCTTTGAGTGTTGATACTCTCTCATAAACATTTAGATAAATCTTTTCAACTTTTGCACTTCTCCAGAATCTCTCAATACAAATATTATCAGTAGCTCTCCCTTTGCCATCCATTGAGATAGTTATCCCTTGATT
>JACXUN010000004.1 GCA_014763905.1 Campylobacterales bacterium | reverse complement strand
TCGACGGGATATCATAGTCACAGCTTTACGAGGTTTTTTGTAGGCAAAGTCAAATTTTTGCGGGACTAACAAGTTAATTCAAAAAAAATTGGCGAAGCATACAAAAAACCTCGTAAAGCTGTGACTATGATATCCCGTCGAACTCAGGTTTATAGAAAAACCATTCGGAGCAAAAAATGAAATTAGGTCTGTCTGAGTGTCTGCTAGGAACGGCGTGTCGATATGATGGGGCGGGGTCGAGGGATCGATTTATTACTGATGTGTTGAGTGACTATTTTGAGTTTGTGTCGTATTGTCCTGAGCGGTTGATTTTTCCTACGCCTCGGGAGGCGATTCGGCAGGTGGAGATCAACGGCAAGATTGAGATCGAGACCAGCAATACCAAACGGCGGGTGACGCAAGAGGTGCAGGAGATATCGGACAGGTTAGCTGAGGATGTGATGCACCATCATATTTGCGGGTATATCCTCAAATCTAAATCCCCGACGTGCGGGTTGGAGCGGGTCAAAGTCTACCAGCCCAAAAATGCTCCAAGCGAAAAAAAAGGAGTCGGACTCTTTGCCAAAGCGTTGTTGCAGCGGTATCCCTATCTGCCGATTGAGGAAGAGGGGCGGTTGCTTGATCCGTGGTTGCGGGAGAACTTTTTGATGCAGGTGTTTGCCTATGAAGATTTGCGAAATTTTTTGGCAGGTGAACCGCAGATGAGGGAATTGGTGGCATTTCATACCGCTTACAAATACCTCATCTACGCGAAATCAACGCAGAGTTATAAGACACTTGGCAATATCGTTGCCAATAAAGAGAAAAAACCGCTCGATCAGGTGCTGCACGCCTATCGACTCGGTTTTCTCCACGCCATCAGTCTCAAAGGCAATGTTGCCAAGACCTATAATGTCCTGCTGCATATCTACGGCTATTTCAAAAAGCTGATCACACCTGAAGAGCGGCAGTTTGTGTTGGAGACGATTGAGGAGTATCGCGACAAAGTCGTGCCGTTGATTGCCGTGACCAAGATCATCAACCTCTATATCCGACGGTTTGATATCGCCTACCTGAAAAAACAGAAGTTTCTCAACCCTTACCCTGAAAAATTGGCACTGCGTTCGGAGTTGGAGGCGTATAAATAATGCGGCAGATTTTGTGGTTTCGACGCGATTTACGGATCACCGACAGTGCGATCTTGGCTCATGCTAGAGATGAGGTGTTGCCGATCTTTATCTTTGATCCCCATATCCTCTCCCAGCTTGAACCGACCGATCGACGGGTGGGATTTATCTACCGACAGGTGTTGCGGCTCAAATCGGAATTGCAATCGGTTGGATTGGATTTGGCAATCTTTTACGATACTCCTGAGCGGGTCTTTGCTCAACTCCAAACGCAAGGCTTCGATGAGATACTCTGTTCGGTCGATTATGACGACTATGCCAAAAAACGGGACAAACAGATCGAACAGATCATGCCGATGCGTCGCTTTACCGACAGCTATATGGTTGACCCTGCCACGCATCTGACACAGAGCCATACGCCCTATAAGGTCTTTACGCCGTTTTATAAATCGCTCTTTTTTCTTTGGGAGTCGAATCAGTTAGAGACCTATCCAACCCCTCGGCATTTGCGTTTGATTCCCTTTGATGATGCTACGATACCGAGTTTGGAGTCGTTAGGATTTACTGAACAGCCGTTGCCTGATTTTCTTTCTCTCACTCCCGATGAACTCATCGACGAATTTATCCCCAAGCTCAAAAAGTACCACCATGATCGGGACTTTATCAACATTGACGGCACCTCCAAACTGGCGACTTTTTTACGCTTTGGACTCATCTCTCCCCGTGAAGTTTTTAATCGAATACGCCCATATACTGAAAGCAAACCGTTTATCCGTCAACTCTTTTTTCGGGAGTTTTATGCCTATCTGCTCTACCACTTCCCTCATAGCGAGTTTGAAAACCAAAAGCCCATCAAGGTGGAGTGGAGTCAAAACCAAGAGCATTTCAAGCTATGGTGTGAGGGACAAACGGGGGTACCGATTATCGATGCGGCGATGCGGCACTTTAATCAAACCGGAGTGATGCACAACCGACTGCGTATGATTGTCGCGTCGTATCTGACCAAAAACCTGCTGATCGATTGGCGATGGGGAGAACGCTATTTTGCAGCTCATCTACTGGACTACGATGCCTCCGCCAATATCGCCTCATGGCAGTGGGCAGCGAGTACAGGGAGCGATGCGGTTCCCTATTTTCGTGTTTTTAATCCGTATACGCAGAGTCAGAAGTTTGATAAAGAGGCGGAGTTTATTAAGTCGGTGATACCTGAACTGCGTGAACTTCCTGCCAAAAAGATTCATACCGAAAACGGGGTGCAGTCGGATATATTTGTGGATTATCCTGAGCAGATTGTGGGGATTAAGGCTTCACGCGATCGAGCGATTGCTGCGTTTCAAGAGGGGTAATACAATGAAAATCTACGACATTGCCGTCATCGGTTCGGGAATTGGCGGTTCACTTTTTGCGGCTCTCAACCGTACCAAACACGATCTCATATTGTTTGAAAAAGACCGTAATGTGGGAGGCTGTGCCTCGACTTTTGAGCGATACGGAGGGTACTATAATAGTGGAGCGACAACCTTTGTAGGGTATGAAGAGGGGCATTTGATTGGACAGATGTTTAAACGTATCGGATTTACCCCTGAACTTCGACGCAGTGAGGTGGGGGTTCGGGTGATTCAGGAGGAGAAAACGGTCGATCGGGTCAAAGATTTTGACACCTTTTTAGCGATGGTGGATCGTGAATATCCTAACCCCTTCAATCGAATGTTTTGGGAGACGATTCGCGAGATCGACCGAAAATTTTGGGAGCTGAAACATATCTACTACGCCAAACATTCCATAGGTGGTTATATCAAAACCCTACGTGCGATGGCTGAACTTTTGAGCGTTTACCGTTGGGATCTGCTGATGAGTGCTGAGAGGTTTATCCGTCAGACTTTAGGAGAGATCGACGCAGCGTATCAAAACTTTATCGACGCTCAACTGCTCATTACCCTACAGACCACCTCCAAGGAGCTGTCCCTGTTGGCAATGGCATTGGGGCTTTCGTATACCTTTCACGATACCTTTTATGCCAAAGGAGGGATGGGACGTTTGATTGAGGGGCTTTTAGAGGACGTTCTTGTTAAACGGCAGGAAGCGATTCTCTCTATCGAGCCGTTGCCCAATGGTCACTATGAACTGATTTCGACCAAAGGAACCTACTACGCTAAAAAGGTTGTACTCAATAGCACGGTGTATGACAGTGGCAACCTCTTCAAAAATCCCAAAATTCAAGCCTATTACAATCGATTTAGCTTTAGCGATCAGAGTGCGTTTGTGGTCTATCTGCGTCTCCAAGGTGAAGAGAAATTCTTGCACCACTACCAACTGATCCAACAGCAATATCTCCCATTCTCGATCTCCAATGCGATTTTTGTCTCTTTTTCCGATTCGGAGGATCAGCGATTGAGCGAGGGAGGGTATTCGGTTACGATCTCTACCCACACCCGAGCCACAATCTGGCAAAACCTCTCCAAAGAGGCATATAAAGCTCAAAAAAAAGAGCTGCAAGAGCATATTATCGAGGCTTTTTTACACTATTTTGATACTATTAAAGCAAAAGATATCAGCCGAGCGTTTAGTGCAACCTCCAAAACTTTTCATCGTTACATCGGTCGGTATAACTGTGGAGGTGAAGCCTTTAAGCTCAAAAATCTGCTCTCCATGCCCTCGTGTCGTACCCCCTTTGAGGGACTCTATCATGTGGGTGATACGGTATTTGCCGGACAAGGGTGGCCAGGGGTCGCTTTAGGAGTAGATATTTTAGATAAGGAAATCAATGGATAAGATCGAACTCAAAGTCACCTTTTGGGATTGGCTTTATGTCATTATTATCGGGGCATTTTTTGGGTTGCTCTTTTCGGTCATTTTGTATCTGATAAACCCCCATTTGCAGTACCTCTCGACGATTGTTTTTAGTGTCTTGACGGCAATTATGATAGCCCTTTTCTCTTCGGTACTGATTACGATCTCCAATAACGCGATCTTGCCCAAAGTCAATGACAGTTTTTGGTATGTGATCAGCTTCATTTTTTCGTTTATCGCTGGGTTTTTGGGATTTGGTGTCAGCTATTTTGTGGGGCATGGTTTGGCACTGCCAATTGCCTTGATGTTGGAGGGTTGGTGGGTTTGGATTGCCACAACGATGGGCTTTTTGACCTTTTTGATCGGGTTGATTCTGCATCAGTTTATCGCCATGAAGTACAAACACGAACAGAGCCGCAATCAGATCACTGCCAATCGTCTCCAAGCGTTAGAGAATGAACTCAACCCCCATTTCCTCTTCAATGCCCTCAACTCCATGAGCGAACTGGTCTATATCGATCAGCAAAAAGCCGAACGCTCGATTCTCAATCTGGCAACCTTTTTGCGTAATGCCATTAATAAAGAGAGTCTCATTCCTTTGGCATTGGAACTGGAGATGGTGCGTACCTATGTGGAGATCGAAAACATACGCTTTGCCAATCAGATTCATCTCACAGTGGATATCGACTCCAAAGTTGAACAAAGAGTGATTCCTAAGTTTTCAATTCAGCTGTTGGTGGAGAATGCGATCAAACACGGATATCAGAAAAAACCTCTGGATATTTCTATTGAGTATCGCAAGGGTCGTATAAGCGTGACCAATAATGGTAAAATAACCCGCGAGATACACTACGGTACAGGATTACAAAACCTGCAAGACCGATTGCATCTTTTGCAGGTTGGCAAACTCACGCACAGTGTGGATAATACACTAATGAAATTTACGATAGAACTAAAGGAGCAACGATGAAAGTTATGGTCGTCGATGACGAAGCATTGGCATTGAGCCGAATGGAACGGCTGCTGAAAGAAGCCAAAGTAGAGGAAATTAGTACCTATCAAGACCCTATTGAAGCGCTCAAACAGATCAAAAAAGAGCGAGTCGATGTTCTTTTTTTGGATATCTCGATGCCGGAGATGACAGGATTGGAGTTTGCCGATGAGGTGGTGGAGCTGTCACCGCAGACCTTTATCGTCTTCCAAACGGCGTATAGCGAATATGCTCTCGATGCCTTTGAGAGCGGCGGTGTGGGGTATCTGATGAAACCGGTTAGTCAAGAGGATATCAACAAAACCCTCCAAAAGATTAAAACCCTCTCCCTCAATAACGCCCCGATCACCAAAAAAATTATGGGCAAAAGCGGTAGCCGATTCTACATTATCAACCCCGAAGATATCTACTACCTCAAAGCCGATCTTGATGAAGTGATTATCAAAACCAAAGAGGCGGATGTCTATGTCCGACGCAAGATCGGAGAGATAGAAAAACTCCTCTCTACCCCCAACTTCTTTCGTGTGCATCGCTCCTATATTGTCAATATCGACAAGATCAAATCGATGCGAAGTGTGGAGCAGTCAAAATTGGAGATTAGCTTCAATGGGATCAGTTCGGTGGTGACCACCTCTAAAGATGGGGCGAAAGAGTTTCGGGAGTATTTGGAGAAGATTAGTTTATAAATCCCTCTTTTATTGGGCAATTGCCCAACCTACATTTTTTGCCTACCAAAAAACGCACAAATAGGATAAGATGCAAATAGAAAGGAGTCAACCATGAGACAGATAGCCATAACCGGAGCCTCAGGATTTGTGGGTTCCCATTTAACCAGACTCTTTACCGAGCATGGGTACACCGTTACCCCTATTAGCCGCCGAGATATTCAGAATCCGACACAACTTCGAGATAAACTAGAACACAGTGAGATAGTGATCAACCTCGCCGGAGCAAGTATTATCAGACGTTGGAGTGAATCGTATAAAAAAGTTCTTTATCATAGTCGTATTGATACCACTCAAGCTTTGGTTGAGGCGATGAAACAGCTGGATAAACCTCCTGAACTGCTGATCTCTACTTCGGCGGTCGGTATCTACAAAAATGATCAAGAGTACGATGAGTACACCACCAACTATGCCGACGACTTTCTCTCCAAACTCTGTCAAGATTGGGAAGCAACAGCTCTCCAAGCAGAAGCATTGGGGGTTCGTACCGTAATTTTACGCTTTGGGATTATCCTCGGTAAAGATGGCGGAGCCTTAAAAAAAATGCTGCTGCCGTTTAAACTCGGTCTAGGTGGGGTAATAGGCAGCGGTCGTCAAGCCCTCTCGTTTATCCATATCGAGGATTTGAAACATTTTTATCTTCATGCTATTGAGGATCAAACAGTTCACGGTATCTATAATATGAGCAGCCCGATACCGACCACCAACTATGGTCTGACCAAAGCTCTAGGTGCAACCCTTCATCGACCGACGGTTATCCCGCTTCCTGCTTTTGTCGTAGAGCTGGTTTTTGGTGAGGGTGCTTCCGTACTGACTGATGGACAAAGTGTAATACCAAAACGGGTTTTGGAGAGTGGGTTTGTGTTTAGATTTGAGACTATTGAGGAGACGATTGCGGATATCTTAGATACGTGAATTCGTGGGTCGGGCTTCCCCTGCCCGACAAAAATTTAAATGGCAAACGATTAAAGCAATGGCTTCTTTCATAATGTCTCCAACCATTCTAACATATCAGGATATTTATCGATTAATGCCAAGAGTATCGTCTCTAATCTTTTCAAACAGTTCTGATTCGATAAATACCATTTTATTGTACTTAAAATCGACTAAAAAAACAAGAGAGATTTAGGGAAGAAGAAAGAATTTTCGTGGGCAGGAATGCCCACGCTACGTTACAGCTCTTTGACCGCTGCGATAGTGGCTTTGAGTGATGCCATGTCAGTGACATTGAAGTGTGGCTTGGAGGTAGCTTTTTTGTTGAGTCCTTTGAGTACGTTTCCATTTCCCAACTCGATGTAACAGTCAACTTCAGCGTCAATATTGGCGATGGAGTGTTTGTATTTGACTGGTGCGACTAACTGTTGTCCGAGTAGTTCTAAAGCTTCGGCTTTAGTGCTGTATTTTTCCGCAGTTACGTTGGAGACGACCGGAGCGATGAAGTTATCTTGGAGCATCTCTTGAAGTTTGACGACCAATGGATCGACGGCACTTTGAAGCAGTGGGCAGTGAGAGGCTACCGACATATCCAAGAGCATGGCTCGTTTAGCTTTGGCTGCTTTGAGGACATCGACCAGTGTTTCTAAATCACTTTTGATTCCGGCGATAACGATTTGACCGTCGGCATTGTAGTTGACTGCCCAGACTTGTTTGCCCTCGGCTCGCTGTGCTTCACAAATCTCTTCGACTGCCTCATCACTGAGTCCTAATGAAACCAACATCCCGACATCTTGACCCGCACACGCTTCTGCCATCAATTTACCACGGAGATTGACCAACTCTACCGCATCGATTGCGTTCAATGCACCCGCCGCGACCAATGCCGACATCTCACCCAAAGAGTGTCCTAAAGTCAATGCCGGTTTCATTCCCGTCGCATCGGTAAAAAGCTTATGAGCGATCGCACTCACCAACAAAATTGCCGGCTGTGTAAACTCGGTTTGACCGAGATTATCATTGGCTTCAAACATCAACTGCTCAAAATCGATTCCGGTACGCTCACTGGCTGCTTTGACCATATCTTTGGCAACTTCGCTGTTATCAAAGAAATCTTTTCCCATCCCTACCGACTGAGAACCTTGACCTGGAAATAAAAATGCACATTTAACTGACATCATCTACCTTTTTAAAGAAATTTTAACATTTTATCGAATAGCGTATTATGCCATAATGAAGAGTCCATATTTCTTCTCTTCATGATTAACACCAAAACCGACTACCTCTTTTGTAACCTTTGCTCCCACAATATCAATATAAAGCTCAAACATCATCTCTTTGGGATCGGCGATCAAAAGGTGTTTGATCAAATCTTCTGCCGTCATTGCCTATGCTTTCACGTAAATTTTCGATTAAATCGATAACGACTTTCATTCATCTTATCCTTTTTTCTCCATAGACCTTCTACCATATATCACACAAGATGCTCAGACCAACGGAAAGATTTATCGTCTTGTGTGATATATGGTAGAAGGTCTGAGCTATTTTCTCAATGCCATTGTACCAAAACACTCTTTTTTATTTAAAAAAGTTATAATTATAAAAAAGGAATGACTATGAAAAAAATTACGCTTTTATTATCGACATTGGCACTGCTCCATGCGGAACCGACCATGGTCAAAGATGACAGCACCAAACTGCTATGGGAAGACACCCCACATGTCGAATTGACCAAAGTTAACCACAACCAAGCCAAACAGTATTGTGAGGAACTTACCATTGAAAAATATGAAAACTGGAGACTCCCTACACTCCAAGAACTCCTAACGATTGTCGATTATAAACGCTACAAACCTGCCCTTCTCAAAGAGTTTTCCTATGTCGATGATGAGACGCTCTACTGGTCGAATACCCCATATGTACGCAGCAGTGACGAGTACTGGGGTGTGAGTTTCAAAGACGGTTCCACCAGCAATGCTTCCATTAATTATGACCGATATGTGCGGTGCGTTCATGATATCCAATGATTTCACATTTGTGATATTTTAAATCATTTTTTTAGTAATTTAATAAAATTTTAAGTTATTGCCTATGTAATATTTAATACAATTACTTTAATATTACTTTAAGGATTAAAATGAAATCTGCCTTTTTGGGAATATTTGTTGCTATTTCATCAGCGACATCATTAAAAGAAGGAGTCAATCCATCATTGGCGGTCTCTACTGTCTCTAATGTTTTGGAAATATTGACGATTATTATTCCTAGACTAAAATAGGCTATAATCCCACTTAAAAAGGTTTTTAGATGTTAATCGATTTTGAAACAAAAACGGCAACGGAACGTTACCATCTGATGGCAAGTGCCATTACACCCCGACCTATCGCCTGGATTATGACCGAAGGCAAACAACTGAATTTGGCTCCCTTTTCATACTTCACACCAATCTCTTCAACGCCGCCTACGGTTATCGTTTCTATCGGACATCGCCCAGATGGTCGTCCCAAGGATACCCTCGCCAATCTCAGAGCAACCAAACGATGTGTGATCTCTATTATCGATGAAGCACATTTTGAGGCAATGCATCTCAGTTCCAAAGCTCTCGAACCGACTGAGAGTGAAGTAGACTATTTTGATATTCCAATCTCACGCATGATGGAAGGCTATCCGCCAATGCCTCAGGGGATCAAAGTTGCACTCTTTGGCGAATATCTGCAAGAGGTCAAACTCGAAGGCAGTCCTACCATTCCGGTTATTATCGAAATCAAACATCTCTATATCGAGGATCAAATCGTTACCCATCCAACCAAAATTCAATTTGAACTCGAAAGTATTGCTCGGGTAGGACGAGAGTATCGAAAATTGGGAACAGCAATAGAAGCTCCGGAGATTTCATAAGCTTAATTTTAAATTAAAATATTATAATATTTATTTAAGAATAAATTAATATTTATAGAAGTATCCCATGAATAAAATTTTAAATATCGTTAGTTGTGATGAGATTATCAAAGTAATGAAACAGGGAAATATCCCCGGTAACTTTTTAGCGTGGCAAGATTTTTTATATTTTGGTCCCGTTCCTCAAAATTTAACACTCGAAGCACTCTCGACACAGAGAGCCGAGTATATCAGTAGCCAAGGACTGGAAGATTTAGATACTATTAATAGACGATTCAAAGAACGAAATGGCACTCTTCATGCTTTTAGAAAATATGATCGGATTATTTTATGGTTTGAGCATGACCTTTGCGATCAGCTGCAGTTGATACAAATTTTAGATTGGTTTGCCCGCTATGCGACCGATACCGCTTCTATTTTTTTGATTCTTCCGGATCGTCATCTTGCTTTTTGTTCCCCAGAAAAGTTAAAGAGTATGCTGCTTTATAACAAAGAACCGATTACCCCCAATCAGTTGATCGTCGCCCGTAAAGCTTGGGCTGCATTCACCGCACCCACGCCGGAGGCATGGTTCAAACTGCTTCATGATGACATCTCTTCGTTACCATTTTTAAAGCAGGCTGTTTTACGCCTTTTGGAAGAGTTTCCCAATACCCTTAATGGACTCTCTCGTGCAACCCACTTTATTTTACTGGTTGTTGTCAATGGAAAAAGTAACCTAGAGGAGATTTTCCAAGAGTATCAACGGCTTGAAAAACGCCGTTTTATGAAAAAGATACACTTTGTCAATACCATCAAACAGTTGATTCAAATTCAACTGCTCGAATCACATACTAAAGAGGGCGTTGACACGGTAACCATTACTCCGTTAGGTCGGGATGTACTCAAATTAGAACGCAATTGGCTGCATCTCAATATTTTGGATTGGTGGATTGGCGGTACCCATATCACCGAAGAGAATCTTTGGTGCTGGGATATCAAGTCACAGAAGATTGTCTCTTCACGCAAACCAAAAGCTTAAAAACCGGAGCGAGGCTAAAGCCATCGGTTCCAAAGAAGCATTTCATTTCTTTAAACCCGAATTATGCTACGGGTTAAAAACACCCCACTCTCGATATGATGCGTATGCGGAAACTGATCAAAAATCGCCGCCTCTTGAATCTCATGAGTCTCTACCAACACCTCCAAATCTCTTGCCAAAGTCTCAGGATTGCAAGAGATATAGATAATATGATCGATATGGGAAATCAACTCCGTCGTATCCCGATCCAACCCGGCTCTAGGCGGATCAACTAATACGGTTGAGAAGTTATAAGCAGAGAGATCAACCCCTTCTAACCGTCTAAATTCTCGTACCCCATTGAGAGCCTCAGTCATCTCCTCCGATGAGAGACGGATAAATGCGATATTGTCCACACCGTTGAGCTGACAGTTCTCTTGGGCAGCTTGAATGGAGCGTTTGCTGATTTCAGTCGCCAAGACCTTATCAAAATATTTGGCAATCGGAATCGTAAAGTTACCCAATCCGCAGTAACTCTCCAAAAAGTCACCGCTAGCAACCTTCTGAGCCTGTCGGATCGCCCATCCGATCATCTGGATATTGACCGCCGGATTGGGTTGGGTAAAGCCACTCTCATAGTGACGATAACGATAGTCACGACCGTCTATAAACAGCTTCTCCGTCACATACTCTTGTGTCAAAACCACTTTCTGCTTGCGGCTTCGTCCCATAATCCAGGCATCGAGTTGGCTCTCTAATCCTTTTGCTTCAATCTGCCATGCTTCATCTAAAGGCTTATGATAGATCAGCGTAATCAATACCTCATCAGTCGTCGCAGCCAAAAACTCAACCGCAAAAAGTTTCGACTTCAACAATGGAGAGGCATTAATCAATTTCAATAACGGCATCATACGCTGCTCGATCGGTTTGATCACTTTGGGACACTCTTCGATCAGCACTACCCCTTGACGATCGGCTCTTCCCATCGCATAGTGGGCTCCCTCCTCATTATGCCAGATACGGAATTCCGATCTTGCCCGATAGTGAGCATCGTGTGCCGAGAGGGTTGCTAAGTTCTGTACGCCAAACGGCGCTAATAGTTTAAGTACCCGTTCTCGCTTTTCATTCAACTCCTCTTCATAACCAACCTTGGTTATCGTACACGATCCACATGTTATAAAATGTTTACAATTCAACCTCTTTACCTTAACCTCTATTTGATATAATACTTTCATTAATAAAATCTTATTATTTTATCCAAAAGGTACACAAAATGTCGATAAGTATTGTTATATTAGCTGCGGGCAAAGGGACGCGTATGAAATCAAAGACTCCCAAAGTGCTTCATACCATATCCGGAAAGCCGATGCTCTTCCATACCATTGATGCCGCCCAGCAGATATCGGATGATATCACCGTCGTACTCCACCACCAAGCTGATCTGATACAAGCCTCTATTGAACAGCACTACCAAGATATCCACTTCCATATCCAAGATATCAAGCAGTTCCCGGGTACTGGCGGAGCGATGAAAGGGGTCACAACTCAATATCCTAAAACCTTGATCCTCAATGGCGATATGCCACTGATTACCGCCGACTCGCTCCGGCAGCTCACCAGCGGAAAATCCGATATCAATATGTCGGTTATCCGGTTGGATGATCCTTCGGGATATGGTCGAGTCATGATCGATGAGTGCAATGTCCAAGAGATTATCGAAGAGAAAGACTGCACACCGGAACAGCGAAAAACCCAAACCGTCAATGCCGGTATCTACTGCATCGACAGCGAACTGCTCAACCGCTACATCCCGCAACTCAAAAATGCCAACGCTCAGCAAGAGTATTACCTGACCGACATTATTAAGATGGCAGTCGATGAGAATCGAATGGTAGCTCCAATCTATGTCGCCGAAGAGGAGTTCAAAGGGGTCAACTCCAAATATGATCTCGCCAATGCCGAAGTAATTATGCAGAATCGTATCAAAAAAAGCCTCATGGAAGCGGGAGTCATTATGCGACTGCCGGATACCATTTTTATTGATAGCCGTGCGACTTTTGAAGGAGAGTGTATCCTCGAAAACGGCGTAACCATTTTAGGGGAATCAAAACTGATTAATGCCCATATCAAAGCTCACTCCGTCATCGAAGACGCTGTTATCGACAACTCCGATGTCGGTCCGATGGGTCGAATCCGTCCGCAGAGCGTACTGGTCGGTAGCCATGTCGGAAATTTTGTCGAGGTCAAAAAATCTACACTCACCGGTGTCAAAGCGGGTCATCTCTCCTATCTCGGTGATGCAACGATCGACGAGGGCAGCAATATCGGTGCGGGAACCATCACTTGTAACTACGACGGTAAAGCGAAATATAAGACAATCATCGGTAAAAACGTCTTTGTAGGAAGTGATACGCAACTGGTGGCTCCGGTGACCATTGCCGACAATGTTATGATTGCTGCGGGAACCACCGTGACCAAAGATGTGGCAGAGGGATCATTAGCGATATCAAGAACCCCGCTTAAGACCGTCACGAACTTTTTCTATAAATTTTTTGGAAAGTAATACCATTGACACAGATAAATTTGACCCATAAAAAGATACTATTAGGGGTGACCGGCAGCATCTCTGCTTATAAAGCGTGTGAAATTGCCCGGCTCTTTATCAAATCTGGAGCCGAGGTGCATGTCATTATGACCCCGAGTGCCGAACGTTTTGTTTCGGCTCTCACCTTCGAGGCTCTCACCCGCAATCCGGTACTCACTGAGAGCAGCGAAAGTTGGTCGTCACGGCTCAACCATATCGATATGGGAAAGTGGTGTGATGCCTTTGTCATTGCTCCGGCTACGGCGAATACTGTTAACAAAATGAGCAAGGGAATCGCCGATAATATCCTGCTCCAGACTGCCTTAGCCTGTACCAAACCGATTATCGTCGCTCCGGCTGCCAATACCTATATGATCGAACACCACTACACCGTCGGTTCGATCAAAATGCTCAAAGTCAATGAGGTAAAAGTGATCTCCCCCCAATCCAAACCGCTTGCTTGCGGCGATACCGGAAACGGAGCCTTAGCAGAGCCGTTAGAGATATTTTACCAAACGGCTCAAAGCATTTTAGAAGAGGCGTTTTGGAAAGACCGAAAAGTGGTCGTCACCGGAGGCGGAACCCGCGAAAAGATCGACGATGTCCGCTATCTCAGCAACTTCTCTTCCGGAAAAATGGCAAATGCCATTGCCACCGCTCTCTATCTTCGCGGTGCCGATGTCTGTCTGATCTCAACCAAGGAACATACCGACATCCCCCAAGAGATCTACACCATTGATGTCGAAGATACCCAAGAGATGCTGGAATATACCGTCGATGCGGTACGCGTCGCCAAAAAAGGCAAAATGAGCAAAGCGACCATGAACAGCAGCGATCCGATTTATCTGATCCAGAAGCGTCCGTTCCTTTTTATGGCGGCGGCCGTATCCGATTTTACCCCCAAATATCCGCAAATCGGTAAAATGAAAAAGTCTGATATCGGAAAGTCATGGAATATTGATCTTAAACAGAATCCTGATATTTTGTCCTCCATCAATAAAGAGAATCTGACAACCATAGGATTCAAAGCCGAAATGGACGCAAAGAGAGGATTGGCTAATGCTCAATCCCTCATTGAGACCAAAGGGGTCGATGCCGTCTGCTATAATCTGCTGCAAGACAGCAGCAGCTTTGGAACCAATAGCAACCAAATTACGTTTATTACGCAAGCCGACAGTGTAGATTTAGGAGAAAGTGATAAACTTACGTTAGCCTTTAGAATTTTAGACCAGTGTCGAAAGTTAAAAAATGAGTAAGAATATATTGAAACATCTTGCCATCATTATGGATGGCAACGGGAGATGGGCAAAAGAACGTGGCTTCATCCGAACCAAAGGGCATGAAAAAGGTGCCGAAGTGATCCGCGATATTACCCGCTACTGTGCCGAACATCCTACTATTGAGACCGTTACGCTTTATGCGTTTAGTACCGAAAATTGGAAGCGTCCCAAATATGAAGTGGAGTTCTTGATGAAGCTACTAGATAGCTGGCTCAAAAAAGAGCTGCCGACCTATCATGAGTTCGGTGCAAGATTTGAGACGGTAGGCAATATCGAAGGATTCTCTCCCAAACTCCAAAAGACCATCGCCTCTATCAAAGAGCAGACCGCTCACCATACCAATGTGACGCAAATTTTGGCACTCAATTACGGTTCACGTGAAGAGATCGCCAAAGCCGCCACACGACTCGCCAATCGTCATGAAGCGATCACCGAAGAGAGTCTCGGTAATGAGCTAAATACGCCCTATACCGACATCGACCTGATGGTGCGTACCAGTGGGGAGCAGCGGCTTTCCAACTTCTTGCTCTGGCAGTTGAGTTATTCTGAATTTTTCTTCACCCCTACTCTCTGGCCTGACTTTAGCTCCCAAGAGTTGGATGATATTATCGACCAGTATACTAACCGTGAACGACGTTTCGGAGGGGTTTAATGACTCAAGCAGCTTTGATTGGGATTGCTTTTCTCTTCGGCATTGTGGTGGGATCGTTTCTCAATGTCTTGATCTATCGGATACCCCAAGGTGAAAATATCGCCTTTCCGGCATCGCGATGCTCCAGCTGTCACACACCGCTAAAGTGGTGGCACAATATTCCGATCCTCTCATGGCTGATTTTAGGCGGGAAGTGCTACTTCTGCCAAGAGAAGATATCCAAACAGTACCCTTTGATCGAGTTGGTCAGCGGGATTATTGCGGTACTGCTCTATCTCAAACTGGGATTGGTTTGGTATCTCCCTTTTGTGTTCCTTACCTTTACCATGCTGTTGGTGCTGATTATGATCGATTTAAAATATATGGCAGTACCAGACAGTATCAATCTGCTGGCACTCACCTTAGCCTTTATCGGTCCTGATATTATTGCCTCGTTCCAATATGCATTGATAGCAGCAGGAGGATTGGCACTGCTGCGTTACTATCTTCACTATTTCTTGAAAAAGGAGCCGATGGGGGAAGGCGATATTATCGTTGCCGGAACGATGGGAGCTTTATTGGGTTTCCCGCTATTCTTTTATGCACTTTTTTTGTCAGCTGTTTTGGCACTGATTCCCTCTCTGATTGCGACATGGACACGATCCGACAAAGCGATACCGTTTGTACCCTATCTGGTCATGGCAACCTTTATTGTCTATCTCTTTGATAATCAAGTAAGCCGTTTAGCTGAGTGGATCATCTATGGATAACCGACCAAAGTTAGGGAGTATCAGCCTTGCGAGTTATATCTCCCAAAACTTTACCAAAGCCTTTTTGACCATCTTTCTTCCGCTTTTTTTTATCGGGTCGCTGGTTTTCATTATCAAACTCTCTACCCTGACTTCCCATTTTCAAGTCAATTTTTGGGAAATGGCTCAGCTCTTTGCCTATAATTTGCCGGTGATTCTCTTTTACACCTTGCCAATTTCGTTTCTGGTCACCATCGCCATAGCCCTGCTGCGTCTCTCCAATGAAAATGAGCTAATGGCACTGATCGCCTTGGGTATCCCCTCCCGACAGCTGCTCCGGCAGCTTTGGCTGATTGGCTTGCTCTTTACAATACTCTTACTTGTCCTTTCCTTGATCCAAATTCCGCAGGCGGAACAGCAGTACCAACTCTTCAAAGCCCGCAAAGCTACCGAAGCCCAACTCAATGTCAATCCATCGGAGCTGGGACAGAAGTTTGGGGATTTTTTTATCTATATCAAAAGCAAACAGAAAGACACCCTCAAAGATGTCGTCATCTATAAAAGAGATACCGGTTCCAAGGAGAACAATCTCACCCAATTCGACCTCTCCAACCAGCTCTTTATCTCCAAAGAGGCACAAATTGTTAACAAAGATGCGACGATTGAACTGAGCTTGCGGGACGGTCACGGATATACCTTTGAACCGGAAGCGTTAAAAGAGATCACCTATCAGGAGATGCAGCTCACCAAACGGTTGCAATCTGCCGGTTATAGCTACAAAAACATCATCGAACACTGGATAAACTACGCGGCTAACCCTAAAAAAAGTCGAGAGATTCTCTTCTATATCTTTATCAGTCTGATTCCACTGATGGGGCTGAAGATTATCGCCGCCTACTCGATCATCAATCCGCGATACCAAAAAAACTACGCCTATGTAGCACTGGGTATCACCGTCGTCATGCTCTATGTGATCGCCACCTCGTTAAAAAATCAAGGCAATCCGGTTATTCTTCTTATCGCTATTTTGACTATTTTTGCCATTGGTCACTACCTCTTCCGCCGTCATGTTACGAGGTATTTCTAATGCGGATTAAAGCTATTATTGCCTATGACGGAAACCATTTTCACGGTTTCCAACGCCAAAGCTCTACCCGTTATACCGTGACAACCAAAATCGAAGAGGTACTTTCCAATATCGGAATCCAAAGCGAGATACGTGGCAGTGGACGCACCGATGCCGGAGTCCATGCGACCGGGCAGGTGATCGACTTTGAGATTCCCAAGTTTTGGCATGATCTGGATAAACTCAAAGTGATTCTCAACCGCAAGCTCAAACATATCGCCTTCAAACATATCACCGCCGTCGATGAAAATTTTCACGCACGCTTCTCCGCCAAACAACGACTCTACCGCTATATCTTCAAGACCACGCCACCCTCAATCTTTGAAGCCGGACATATCGCCTACTATCCCAAATTTGACCCAACCTTACTCCGGCAAGCCTTGGCAAATTTTGAAGGGGAACACGACTTCAGTTACTTCCACAAAACCGGAACCGCCATGCACACCCCGGTACGTCACATCTATCAAGCTCATTATAAGCCCTACCACAATGCTCACATTATCTACTTCAAAGCTAATGGATTTCTAAGAGCTCAAGTACGAATGATGGTCGAGATGGCAATGCAAGTAGCCATGGGTAATATCACACTAGAACAGCAGTTGGAGCAGCTTCGTGTACAGAAACGTCACCTGACTACGCTGGCTCCGCCGGAGGGGCTTTATCTGGCTCGGATTATTTATTGATTTTGGTCGGTAAACCTCTCCTCATTATTGCCCACGACCGTATCGGTGCCAAACACTTCTATCTTTACGCCTGAAATATTTTCAAATAGGTTGTCATATTATTAACCTGAGTTCGACGGGATATCAGGCTGTTAACCTGAGTTCGACGGGATATCATAGTCACAGAAGCCTAAAAATAGGTAAGATTT
>JACXUN010000350.1 GCA_014763905.1 Campylobacterales bacterium | reverse complement strand
ACTTTTACTTTCACACCGCTTACTATATGGCGAGTGGGTTTAGAAGTGCCATCCTCACCGCCTGTGATAGATACATCTGGAGTCTCACCGTATAGCTCACTTGGTTCATTTACAGTGTCGCTAAACTCTTCTGGCATCTCTTCATCTGGAGGTGTTATAGGGTCATCATCTTTTGGCTCATAGATTTGCACTGGATCACCGTCAAAATCTGAATCGGCAAAATGTCTTGTAACATTTCTAAAATCCATGATCGTAAAATAGAGTTTCCCGTAAGTCTCGTTTATCCTAGTGCCACGACCTATGATCTGTTTAAACTCTGTCATTGAACCTATATTGCTATCAAGCACAATTAGCCCTGTCGTTTGAGCATCCACACCTGTTGTCATAAGCTTTGAAGTAGTTGCGATGACTGGGTATGTAGATTCTGGGTCTATGAAGTTGTCTAGCTCTTTTTTACCCTCTTCGTTGTCTCCAGTTATTCGCATAACATACTTTCTACTCTCTTTTGCCATAGCAGGGTTGGCGTTTACAAGAGCTTGTCGCATTCTCTCTGCATGATCTATATCTACACAAAAGACGATAGTTTTCATATAAGGGTCATTTGCATTTAGATATTCAGTAACCTTTTTTGCTACAAGGTTTGTTCTTTGAGTGAGGATTAGACTTCTATCAAAATCTTTTGTGTTGTACTCTCTGTCCTCAATCTCTTCTCCCTTATCATCAGTTTGTCCGTTGTATGGTCGCCATCCTTCAACATCTTTGTCTAACGATAATCGGATCACTTTATAAGGAGCCAAGAAACCGTCATCAATCCCTTGCTTGAGAGAGTAGGTATAAACTGGTTCACCAAAGTATGAGATATTGCTCACATATTTTGTCTCTTTGGGAGTTGCTGTAAGACCTATTTGTACTGCACTGTCAAAATACTCTAGTATCTCTCTCCACTGGCTGTCCTCTGCTGCACTTCCACGGTGTGCCTCATCTATGACGATAAGGTCAAAAAAGTCACGGCTAAACTCTTTAAATATCTTTTTCTCTTCACTATTACCCGTAATAGCTTGATAAAGCGAGAGATAA
>JACXUN010000349.1 GCA_014763905.1 Campylobacterales bacterium | reverse complement strand
CTTTTGATTTTGCACCTGTACCCATTGCAACTTTACGATGTCACTTACATCGTAACGTGCCAATACAGTCCAATCTTGTACAGGACGCACTTCGGCATTGACTGACCACCCTTTGTACTCTTTACCATCTCCTTTTGATGTATTTTGTGCTTTATCTTCTGCACCATAATACTGCGCCGCGATCAAGAATTCTGGTTGGTTATATACGGCATGAATTCCGTAAATCGAACGGTCATATTCTTTATCATCATCTTCTGTAATATTATTATCTTTATGGTTTTTAGAGATCATACCGTAGGTAGAAATATGAGCATAGGTATCTTTGGTACGATCTGCTTTACCCACTTTTGTACCGCTTCCGATCAAGTGAGCAGTCAAACGCCATTCGAGCGAAAGATCACCGCTATTCTCTTGGTTAGCAGCATCTTTATCGGCATGGTAGCCCTCACCGTTAAAAATACCGATTTCAGAGCTGAAATTTTCGGTTTTGGTTTTGAAATTGACCCCGAGGTCGGCCGAGTTAATCAAATCTGGTCCATTATCGGTCGCATTTGTTTTTTGTTCAAGGGCAACTTTGTTGATTGAACGATAATGCCAACCATTGTGCTCCTCATAATCGATCCATGGGCGGTGAGCGATACCAAACTCTACGCCGGTATATGGGAGAACTTCATTCAAATAGAGATATGCGTATTTAGCATACATATTAGCGTAGCTAGTTCCACTGGCAAGCTCTTTTGTTGTATCCATTGTTACACGGAAATAATCTTTATCGTTAAAGTACCCTTTTACTTGCACATAGTTACGGCGAAGTTCAAATCCGCGTGAATCTGCTACGTTGGGATGACCAGTCCGTTCAGGACTAACAGACGTGATACCAAAATAGTGCGTACCGCTGAATTTCAACGTTTTCGCTTTGGATTTTACGTTAACGTATTTTTTCATTTTTGCTTTGTACTTAGCAAAGTCTGATTCATTTTCGCGTAGAGATAGATCAACCTCTTTTGCGCTGATGAAATCACCCATCTCAACACGCCCTTCACCTGCAGTCGTATAGACTTGTCCACTTTTTGGATCAGT
>JACXUN010000112.1 GCA_014763905.1 Campylobacterales bacterium | reverse complement strand
CGGGTAAAACGCCAAAATGCCATCATCACCCAACAAGCTCGACTCGCTTCGATGGGTGAGATTTTGGAAAATATTGCCCACCAGTGGCGGCAGCCGCTCAATACGGTTTCCTGGATACTCAACGACATCAAAATCAAAGCCGAACTCGGTAAAGAGAGTGAGATCGATATCAAAGAGATGACCAAGAAGATCAACAATACCATTCAGTTCCTCTCCGGAACCATTGACGACTTCCGACGTTATACCGACCGTAATGATATGGCACAGACCTTTAATCTCAAAAAGACCATTGAGTCGACCATTATGCTGATCTTTGAGACATTTAAACGAAACAATATCTCGATCACGGTGGATTGTGACGAAAGTATCAGCTACAAAGGGCTGGAGAGTAATATCAAACATGTAATCGTCAACCTGCTCAATAATGCCCGAGATGCTTTTGAAGAGAAAGGAATCAAAAACGGGGAAATCGTCATCCGTGTCTACCATGAAAAAGATGAGCTGATCATCGCCGTACGAGACAATGCCGGGGGTATTCCAAAATCGATTCTCAGAAATATCTTTGAACCGTACTTTACCACCAAACATAAGTCTCAGGGTACCGGTCTGGGTCTCTATATGAGCAAAAGTATGATCGAACAGATGAACGGAACGATTGATGTTATCAGCATCCTCAATAAAAAGACGACGTTTATCATAAAATTACCGGATGAAGGAGCCCGCCCTAAAGCCGGACAGAAGAATTTCCTCGAAGAGGATGAGGAGTAATATTGAAAGTGGAAGCTTTAGCTTCGCTTTTTCGGGGCTAAGATCTCCGTTTCCGAATTAAAGCCCCATCTCTCATTACGGTACATAGGCGATAGTCGGAATCCCCATCGCTTCATCCAATCCGCACATCAAATTGGCAGCTGCCAACGCCTGAGAACTCGCTCCCCGCAATAGATTATCAATCGCCGCATTGACAAACAACGCATTACCGTTTCGTGCCGCATAGATATCGCAGAAGTGGGTTCCGGCTGTACTCTTGATATCAACCGGATTTTCCCGCACTCTGATAAACGGATCATCGGCATAGTGATTTTTGAGTACCTCTAGCGGATCGATATCGGCTTGAAGTACCCCATAGACACTGATCAATTCACCCCGTGTAGCCGGAATCAAATGCGGTACGAAATTCACCTGCATCTTAACACCGTGAATCTTTTCAATCTTCTCGGCGATCTCCGGTGCATGACGATGTTTGAGCGGATTATAGGCGAAGATATTATCATTGATCGTCACAAAATGGGTCGTATCGGAGAGCTTTTTCCCCGCCCCGCTGACACCTGATTTGGCATCGACAAAGAGCGGTACATTCGGATCGAGATAGGGAATAAACGGCAGTATCCCCAAGAGTGTCGCGGTCGGATAACAACCCGGTCCCGCTGCCAATTGGGTACTTTTCAGCTCCTCACGGTAATACTCGATCAACGCATAGACCGCACTGTCCAGATACTCTCTGTCCTCATGTTCACAATAGTGCCGCTCATAGGTTTCCAGCTCTAATCGATAATCGGCAGAGAGATCGACCACTTTGATACCTTTGTCAATTAACCCTTTGGCAAATCCCATCGAAGCTTTATGCGGCAGAGCCAAAAAGACCAGATCACAATGCTCGGCTACGCCCTCCGTCGTTGCTTTCTTGACCTTTTGTGTCGCCACACCGACCAATGAAGGGTGCAGCGTCTCAATCATGCTATCCCCGCTCGTGGTTGCCAAATAGGTCAATACAAATTTAGGATGCGACACCAGCATCTTGACCAACTCTAATCCGGTATACCCACTTGCTCCTACGACTCCGACCCGTATCATTTGAGTGTAATCTCCTTATAAGAAACAGTATCAATGTCATACCGTTTAACACCGCTTGGAAGAACCACCTCAATCTCATCTCCTTCCTCTTTACCCAGTAATACCCGTGCAAGCGGTGAACTGATAGAGATCAACCCTTTTTGCGGATTCGACTCATACGATCCGACGATGGTATAGGTCACTTCCGATTCATCCTCTTGATCAATCAAGGCAACCGTCGAACCAAAACTTACCCGTACATGCGGCAACTTAGAAGGATCGATCACATGAGCCCGCCCTACTACATCGGTCAATTCGTTAATCCGTGCTTCCATTAAGCCTTGCTTGTCTTTGGCAGCATGATATTCTGCATTCTCTTTGAGGTCACCTAACTCTCTGGCTTCATCAATCGCTTTGGCTATCGCCGCTCTTTCTACGGTCTTCAACTTTTCAAGTTCAGTCGAAAGTTTGTTATAGGTTATCTGTAACATTGGTACTTTTTCCACTATCTACCCTTTTGCCAATATATTACCCGAATTTCAGATTCTCCTGCATAATTCGGGTTTAATGGTGATTATTATACCATACCTACTGGATTATAGGATTAGGAGGCAAGAGAAATTGAAAAAAATACTATTAACCAACGATGATGGGTTTCATGCTCGCGGACTATTGGCACTGATCGATGCACTCAAACCGTTAGGGGAAGTGACCATTGTGGCTCCGACACTGGAAAAATCCGCTTGCAGCCACTCTCTCACCCTCACCAAACCGCTTCGATTTGTCGAACTCGAAGAGCGATTCTTTAAACTTGATGACGGCACACCGACCGATTGTATTTTCTTGGCTCTTCATAAACTCTACGACTCCAATTACAAACCCGATATCGTCATCTCAGGCATCAACAAAGGTGCCAATATGGGTGAAGACATCACCTACTCCGGTACGGCTGCGGGTGCGATGGAAGCCGTACTGCAAGGGGTACCCGCTATTGCCATCTCCCAAGTCTGTACCAAACATTGCGAAAATATTGATCAGATCGGTTATGATCTGGCAAAAGAGACCATCCATACACTGGTCAAAAAAATCTTTGACGGGCAATTTCCGCTACCTAAACGTCGCTTTTTAAATGTCAATGTTCCGCCTATTTCGCCCGAAGCGTGCCAAGGGATGAAAATCACCCGTGCCGGTAACCGTATCTACGGTAATGATGCCCAGGTACATTATAATCCCCGCGGACTCGAATACTACTGGATCGGTCTACCGAATCTGGAGTGGATGAACACCCCGGGTGGACATATCACCGACTTTGAAGCGGTCAATCAAAACTATATCTCGATCACGCCGATCCATCTCGACATGACCTCCCACGACGATATCAGCTCACTGGAAGCGTGGCTATGAGATATGAACGCTGCCGGATGCTTTTCGGCGAAGCAGATTTTACCAAACTCCAGCAAGCCAAAGTCCTGATCCTCGGTGTGGGTGGTGTCGGCTCTTATGCCTTGGATTGTCTCTGGCGAACCGGCGTACACCATATTACTATTGTTGATTACGACACCTACGACGAAACCAATCAAAACCGCCAAATCGGTTCCGATGCCATCGGGGAATATAAAACCGAAGTACTTCAAGCACGCTACCCGACCATCACCGCGATTAACCAAAAGATGGACTTGGCATGGGTCGAGACTTTTAACTTTAGCCCCTATGATGTTATTATCGATGCCGCCGACACTACCAAAGTCAAAATCGAAATCGCCAAAAAGTGCTACCCCAAACTCATCATGTCCACCGGTTCGGCTAAACGGTTCGATACCTCCCAGATTCAAGTCGCTTCGATCTGGAAAAGCACCGGTGATGCCCTCGCCCGAAAAATTCGCAATGAGCTAAAAAAAGCCAAGTTTGACCGTAACTTCACCGTCGTTTTTTCTCCTGAAGAGGATCGATGCATAGAGAAAGGCTCATTTGTAGGTGTCACTGGAGCCTTCGGTCTCACCGTCTGCTCCGAAGCGATCAAGAAGATACTGAAGTCTTAAAAGGAAACCCCATGAAAAATTGGTTTAGTGACGAACTTCTCTATAAATTTCTCGTTTTTCTTCTCTTTTTATCGGTAATATTAGGGATACTATTTGACACGGAGTATTAACCATGCGTGAAAACCTATTTGAGATGGGAGCCAACTTCGATGACGGCTGGTCATTTGATAACAAAGAGAAACCCTCCAAGCAAAAATCGATAGAGATTAAAGCCCCTGAAAAACATCAGCTGTATTTTGCCAAAGAGAAGCGACGCGGCAAAGTGGTCACCATCGTTAAACCGTTTTGTTTAGAAGAGAAAACATTAAAAGAGCTGCTCGCGACCCTCAAAAAGAGACTGGGAACCGGCGGAACGATCAAGGGTGAGAGTTTAGAGTTTCAAGGTGAGGTACAGGAGAACCTGCGTACTCAGCTTGAAACGTTAGGGTATCGATTTAAGCGATGACTTAAATATTTTGGCAGGATATTATGCGACTTAATCGAAACGATACTTCAAGGCACCGGTAATTGAGTTTTGTTTATTGGATACTTCCATATTCATAGAAGAGAGTGTCTCTTCTGGTGAATAGACATATGCCAGATCAAAGCCCACGTTTTTATTGATTTCATAACCTAGACCCAATGTAAAATGCTGTTTACTAATCGCCGGAAAGCCCATTAAATTAAAGAATGCAATATTAGCTGCTGGGAAAGGTACACCCGATACCGTTGCTCCTTGGAAGTTTCCGTCACCCAATGGAGAGTCTGCATAGTTGTACCCTCCTCTCAGCGTCAGGTCATCCATCTTATAGGCTAAACCTAAAGCATAGATATTTTGATCATCCCATCCAAAGGCATCGTATCCATCAGCACTTGACCAGAGTACTTTTCGATAATCTACCGTTGCTTTGAGATTATCTTTTTCATAACCCAATCCGATACCATACTCCGCTGGCTGTGAAAGTTTCAGATCCTCATACACATTATCAAAATTAAAATCCATTACTGCATCATAGGTTGTATCAACTTGTGTTTGATAGTAAAGACCGGTAGTAATCTCCGGGGTAACGGAATAACCGATACCGACCTGAGCTCCATACCCCAAGGTATCACTCACACCACCGCCTCGCTGTGCCGCCAAAGCTGGATTGTTAGGATCTGATGACATTACCGCAGACATATCCAATGACCCATACGCCAACGTCAAACCTCCCCCTATTCGTAAATTTTCATTTTTATACGCCAAAGAAGGAACAAAACGTAAAAATTGGAAATTGGTTCGCATACTTGCCAACCCTTTGGTTGCATCTTCATTACGATAATCAACACCCATACCGGAAACCCCAAACATTCCGATACCATACGCCAAGTTTTCATTGATCCCTCCGGCATGAGAAACTTCAGGGATTACAGACTGATCTGCCTTGCTCTTAGCACTCTGACCACTGGCATTGCCATTGCTTGCACTCACCTCCGGCATAAAAAGTGTCGCACCGAACATCGCTTGGGTTCCTTCGATATCCGCCACCCATGCCGGGTTTCTAAATACCGAATCGGTTCCCATACTCATCGCAACACCGGTTCCCCCCATTGAACGTGATTCAGCACCTAAAGCGATCATATTATCTCCATTGGTCGCCAAAAGCACCGAAGAGGTCAAAATAGAAAGTAAAACAGCTTTTTTCATTTATTATCCTTTAGAA
>JACXUN010000111.1 GCA_014763905.1 Campylobacterales bacterium | reverse complement strand
AATTTTTTTGAATTAACTTGTTAGTCCCGCAAAAATTTGACTTTGCCTACAAAAAACCTCGTAAAGCTGTGACTATGATATCCCGTCGAACTCAGGTTATTAAAATAAACTGAAAAGATCATAGTAAATAAGGCAGACACTATTAAAGCAGCGTTTCAGAAGTTTTTTCACCATTTCGGATATTTGGATTTGGAACAGTCGATAGAGCTGTTTGCCGTATTTGGTGGTATAGAAGAGCGTATGGAGTTGGATTTTTTTGATGATCTGGAGTCGATTATCCGTTTTCATTTCGTCGATAAGTATCAAGAACTGTCAGAGCTGATTACTCCCTCTTATCTGCCAGAAGAGCCGTATCGTCATATTTTGATCGCGATTGCCCGAGGAGATGGAAGACTCTCTAATATCTTCCGAAAAGCCCGAGTGGGAGAGAGTCTTGGCACCACCATTATCGATGAACTGGTCGAATTGGGTATCGTAGAGCTTGAAGAGTCCAGAGAGGCTCCACTCAAACGCTATCCCAATCAGAAGCTGGTACGTTCATTGCGAAGCTATAAGATTGAACCCAAGGTACGTTTTATCAAACCGTTTTACCGTTTTTGGTTTGGGTTTGTTGAGCCTTATATCTATGATTTGAAGCGATATCGATCGCAGCGTTTTTTTGAAAATTTTGAGCAGCACTTTTCCCGGCTCAATAGTTTGGTCTTTGAACAGCTCTCCAATGAGTTGCTCAATCTACACTATGAGAATCAACTCCAGTCAATGGGGAGTTATTGGGATAAAAATTCCGAATTTGATATCCTCGCCGCAACGCAAGCCGGAGAGAAGATCGTTGGGGAGTGCAAATACAAAAACCGCCGTGTCTGCAAAAGCGAACTCTCCAAACTCAAACAGAAAGCGGAAATATCGGGCTTGAAGCCGGATAAGTACGCGCTCTTTTCCAAAAGCGGTTTTTCTAATGAACTGCTGGGCAATAAAGATGAATCACTATTGCTTTTTGAACTCAAAGATTTTAAGAGACTGCTTTAAACTCGAATTATGCTACAATAGCAAGACGCTCTATATGTAATCGTTTTAAAAATAATAAGGTTTCTATTATGTCTTTCTTGCTGGATCAATTTTCATCTCTTTCTGAACGTACCATTAAAACCCTCAACCGCTATCCGATGGCAAGTTTTTCTGCTTTTATTGTTACCATCGTTTTGATTAATTTGGTGGAACTACAAGGGAACTACCAAGATAACCCCATTGCCATTACTTTGATTAAGATAGCCTTCGTCGCTTCCTTGGGGGTGGTGATGTTCCCGGCTTTGCGTCTGTTGCGAATGCACTGGTTGATGATAGTGCTGGGTATTGGACTGCTTGCTGGATACTATTATATTTTGCCGAGTGATATTACTGCCTCGGAGAGCAATATCTTTGTGCGGCATTTCTTTTTGATGGTCGCCTTTTTTATTATGCTGATCTGGGCGCCTTTTGCTCTGCTGTCAATCAGCAACCGCAATATCTGGGAGTGGACTCAAAATCTGATTGTGGCATTGGTTTCGTCGATTTTCTTCTCATTAATTCTTTATGGTGGATTAAGTCTGGCTCTCTTTGCGGTAAGCCGGCTGTTTGAGATTGAGATTGCATCCAAACGATATATTCAGGTAGCGATTGCGGTATTTGGTTTTTACGGAATCAATATCTTTTTGTCACAAGTGCCTAAATATGTACTACTCCTTCAGACCAAAGTCTACTCCAAAGTGGAGATTATCTTTACCAAATATATTCTAACCCCTTTGACCTTGGAATATTTCCTCATTCTTTATCTCTATACGGCAAAAGTGTTGATTACCATGAGTTGGCCCAAAGGGATTTTGGCTTGGATTATCGTCATCTTTTCATTTGTGGCGATTTTGACCTATCTCTTTTGGACACCGCTTAAGAAAAATCATCGCTTCAACCGCTATATCTGGATCGCTATTTTGATTCAGACTTTGATGCTGGGATTGGCGATAGGGATACGGGTTGAGGAGTACGGCATTACAGAGAGCCGCTATTTTATGGCTCTCTATGGAATATGGCTCTTGATAATGTCGCTCTACTTTATATTGGTTAAAAACGCACACTATAAGTGGCTCTTTTTGACGGCGAGTCTCTTGTTGATCAGTTCTCAATTTGGTACCTATAGTGCCGCCGAGGTTTCCAAACGGAGTCAGCAGGATCGGCTTCAGCACTATCTTATCGATCTTCAACCGTTAAGCGAACAGAGTGATCTGAAAAGTAGATATGAGGTCTCCGAGATTATTCAATATCTCTATAACTATTACGGTATCGAAGCCCTTCAACCGGTTATCCCGACAACCGTGGCTGCCTATGAGCTGTGGAATGAGGATGAAAATGGTACCGACCAGGGTTATGAAGAGAGCTATTTCCCTTATTTTGCAACGGAGCATTTAGGCTTTAAGTTTGTAACGAATTGGGAATATGAGAACCGTGATTTTTCGAATGTACAGACTTTCGCTTCGGATGAACAGGATGAGATGATCGCCGTAGCGGGATATCAATGGATGACTCACTTCTATTATAATCAATCGTTTGATCATGAAGAGGCGACAGTATCGGCACAAGATGATGGTTATCATCTCGCATTGGAAGCCAATCAACTCAAAGTGATAGAGCATAATCAGACGACGGCGATTGATCTTTCGCATTTTATCACCTCTCTGCCGCTCCAATACGATCAGGTGAAGTTTGGAACACAGAGTGTAAAAGCCGAGGATTTATATCATCATTATCAAGACGAGCAGTTAAAAGTCAAACTGCTGATCAATTCGATCTCGATTCAAGAGGATAATAATATTTCGATGCTGGACTGTAATGTCTTGATCGGGAAGTTACATTAATAACCGGGTATTATGTTTTGCACTCCATGGCTGGGTAGAGGATAAAAAACCGGCTTGGTTGCCATTTTATTGGCTGTCTGAATTGTGGAACAGCGTCCTTGACTGATGTAGTAGAGTGCCTCTTGTAACGAAGGTTCGGTTGTATCCCCAAAAGCTTTGAAGAGATTATCGTCGGCAGGGCAGGTTGGGGTGATGCCGTCGGTGTAATCTCCCGTACCGTCACTATTGGTACTCTCTACATTGACGGCAAAGAGAGCGGTATCGCAGAAAAAGGTAGGATAGAATCCATAAGGCTTGCCATAGGTGGTAGAACCGATCTGAATCACCTCCATATTGTTAGCGGAGGCTCTCAGTCCATTGATGACCAGTTCACTGGAGGAGGCGGTCATCCCAGTGGTAATGACAAAAACACGTTTAAGATTGAGTGCATCGGCATGGTAAGCGGCAAAATGCTCAATGGTGTTATAGGTACTATATTTGTCATTGAACTGTACCGATTCAAATACCTTTCCGTAGAGATTGCTTCCGCCAATGAGTGTGGCAAGATGATTGGCAACAGAGGTAAGTCCGCCTCTGTTATATCTCAGATCGAGGACAAGCTCTTCTACTCCGGCTCTCCTAAATGCGGCAAAATGTTCATTTAGCTCCTCTTTGGCCTGTGATATAAAAGTCTGAAAGAGCAGGTAGCCTACTTTTTTATTCTCATAGGAGAGGATATTACTGTAAAGTACCGTATGGATATCATATTCGGCTTTAGTAAGCTCAACGGCTTGATTATCGATCTGAAAGGTGAGGGTATCTTCATTGGAGAGCATTGCGGAGGCTTCTTGAATATCATAGATCCAGAGATCATTGATCTTTTCGATGATATCACCTCGCTGGATACCCACTCTATCGGCAGGTGAACCGGGATAGACATGTGAGACGATGAGATAATAATGGGATGCCTCTTCACTGGCTGCTGCAAAAAGGTGAAAACCAAAATTTTTATTTTTCCCCTCTTGCAATTGATTAATAGTCGTTTGTGCATCGGCGGTAAAGCTGTATCGGTCTTGGGAGGTGCGTAAAGCATCAAGGAGTGAGGCGGTATCCTCAAATGTGGTATAGTCGATGATCGGTGTTTCCGCTGCAAAGAGATAAGAGTCATGCATCACTTCATAGACAAATCGGTTGCTTTCGGTTTGAGTACAGCTTTTGGGATAGTTGACAGAAAAAAACTTCTCTGTTGAGTTGACCGCTTCGTATAGTGTTGCCGGGATGGTATTATTACTATCACTGGAACCGCCACCACCACAGCCATATAAAAAAAAGAGTGTAGAAAATATCAGAAGTGTTAAGTGTTTATACACAAAATCCCTTTTGAGTTTCCCGAAGGAAACTCAACTTATTTCAACGATTGAACAAATCGCTCAATTCGTTTGATACCTTCACGAATAGTCTTGATATCGGTTGCAAATGAGAATCGGATATATCCCTCTGATCCAAATCCAATTCCCGGAACCACGGCGACACCCTCTTTTTCAAGTAGCCCTTTAGAGAATGCCATAGAGTCGTTGCTGACCGCTTTGATATTGATAAAGAGGTAGAAGGCACCGTCCGGTTTGACAACGGAGAGTCCGTCAATGGCATTGATGAGATCACATGCTTCATCTCGTCTGGCTTCAAATGCCTGTCTCATCTCTTCTACCACACCGTCAACAGTTCCATCCAGTCCCAAAATCGCAGCCGCTTGGGTGATTGAACTGATATTGGAGGTACTTTGTGATTGCAATTTATTCATAACGCCTACCAATTCAGTATTTGGGGTCGCAAGGTAACCAAATCTCCAACCGGTCATTGCAGCAGATTTACTGAGACCGTTAACGGTAATGGTTCTTTGGAACATATCTTCATTGATAGAAGCGGTCGCAGTAAACTCGACATCTCCGTATACCAATTTTTCATATATCTCATCAGAGATAACGACTACCTTGGTTCCATTGAGTACTTCGGCAAGTCCTTCTAACTCGGCTTTGCTGTAAACCGCACCGGTTGGGTTGGATGGAGAGGTGAGAACCAACACTTTGGTTTTGTCGGTAATCGCATTTTTGAGCTGCTCTGGAGTGATTTTGAATCCGCTTTCGTCATCAGTTTCGATAATCACCGGGGTACCGCCGGAGTAGAGAACCAATTCCGGATAGGTTACCCAGTATGGAGCCGGGATAATCACCTCATCGCCATCATCAACAAGAGCTTGGAAAAGGTTGAAAAGCGAATGCTTTGCCCCGTTATTCGTTTGAATCATTTGGGCGGTATACTCCAGATTATTGTCTCGTTTGAGTTTTCCGGCTACCGCAGCAAGTACTTCAGGGGTTCCAGGGATAGCGGTATACTTAGTTTTACCGTTGTCCATAGCGGCTTTGGCAGCATCTTTGATCGCTTCAGGGGTATCAAAATCGGGTTCACCGGCCGAGAATGATAAGATGTCTTTACCTTGTGCTTTGAGCTCTAAGGCTAAAACAGCAATGGCAATGGTCATAGATGGAGAGAGAGTTTGGATTCGTTTTGAAAGCATAATATCGCCCTTTTTAGGTATTAACCTGAGTTCGACGGGATATCATAGTCACAGCTTTACGAGGTTTTTTGTAGGCAAAGTCAAATTTTTGCGGGACTAACGAGTTAATTCAAAA
>JACXUN010000348.1 GCA_014763905.1 Campylobacterales bacterium | reverse complement strand
ATTTTTTTGAATTAACTCGTTAGTCCCGCAAAAATTTGACTTTGCCTACAAAAAACCTCGTAAAGCTGTGACTATGATATCCCGTCGAACTCAGGTTAAGAGAAAATTTATCTAAATTATATAGTGAAAAGGTTAATAACGGATGAAAATCATATTGGCTACCGGCAATAAAGGCAAACTACGTGAGTTTAGACAGATGTGTAGAGAGGAGGTGATCCCTTTTTCTGATCTGTTGGGAGAGTTGGATATCGTCGAGGATGCCGATAGCTTTAAAGGAAATGCCCTCATTAAAGCCCGTACGATTTATGAGAAGCTAGGAGCAGAGTATATCGTGGTTTCGGATGACAGCGGTATCTCAGTGCCGCTATTGGGCGGTGAGCCGGGAATCTATTCGGCACGCTATGCCGGCAAGGAAGCCAGTGATCAAGAGAATATCCAAAAGTTGGTCGCAGCGATTCAAGCCAAAGGGGTTGACAGAACGCCGGCATACTATACGGCAGCCATTGCCATTGTCTCCAAATACGGTGAGTATGTGGTGCATGGCTGGATGCATGGTGAAGTGATCACAGAACCCCGTGGAGATAAAGGATTTGGGTATGATCCGATGTTCATACCGAGTGGTTATACGGAGACATTGGGGGAGTTGGATGATGTGATCAAGAAAGCGATTTCCCATCGTGGTCAAGCATTGAGATTGGCCAAACCGATAATCGAAATGCTGAAGCGAAAGTAGACCTCCTGCATAACTATAGACTCAACGGCAAATCCTTCCTTTGGTCTGAGCATTTCGCTTACAATTTTGCAAGAACTCAGGTTAGTAATATTTTTAAACAAAGATATACCAAAAAGTTTTGACTTTAGTGAAGAGTAATAAATAGTAACCTAAACTGTTTGCAACTTGCTGCTTTTTAACTACATTGTTATCGGGTGTAAAGAGAGACTAATGAAAAATAATTTATTATTTATATGCAAATGGTTTAAAAATACAAGTCAACTATTTTAAAAAGGAGTTGAAACTAAAACCAAAAAATTAATACAATAGCTTCAAAAAGAAGCTTTTGTAAGTGTCTAAATTTGAGAGTTTGAT
>JACXUN010000347.1 GCA_014763905.1 Campylobacterales bacterium | reverse complement strand
GTATAGTTAGTATCAAGATAAGCACTGTTAACTTTCTCAAAATCAATGGTAGTACTTATTATTGTCCCGTCTAATGCACTGGAGGTTTTGGTAGCTTTGGTTCCGTTGATATCATTTTGCATGTTTTCAACAGCCTCTTCAATTTTTTTATCAATATTTCCAAAGCCCTCTTGAAGCTCTTGATAGGCTCCTTGCCCTTCGTCATTGACTTCACCGTCATCAGCAATATCTACGGAGAGTTCACCCATCAACTCATTAGGGTTATCACTACTCGCAATCGCCAATGAGAGAGCCAATAACTGACGACTTTCACGGCCATCATCGGTGATATTGAGTTCACCCAAAGAAAGATTGTCATCTAAGCCAAAAAGCTCTTTGAGCATAGCTTCAGCCTCTTTCTCAATATCCTTATAGTCTGATGTATTGCGCTCTTCGACTTTTTTCTTCATCATCTCATGTAGCATATGGGTAGCAACGTTAACCCCTACCGGATTATCTCCCTTGCATATAGACAAAAGTACTAAGATTTCCGTCACTCATATAAGCACCGGTCAACTCATTATAGTAATCCCCGACAACATTGATCTCTGTCAATCCTGTCCATGGCAATTCGATGCTAAAGGTTCCTTTATCATCCGTAGTATTGGTCTCTTTGTACTCTCCGGTTCGTTGAAGCCGCTCATCTAGTCTATAAGCAGTGACCAAAGCACCGGCTCTAAATGGCCCTTTACTCGCGGTTGCTGTCCCTTTGGATAAAACTATTCCGTCATCCTTTGTATCATTATTATCTGTGTCATTATTATCAGTAACGTTATTATCCGTTACATTATTGTCTGTATCATTATTATCCGTAATATTATTATCAGTTGGGTTAGTAGGAGTAAAGCTACTCCCCCCTCCACATCCAACCAGTATCAGCATAACCACTACTATTAAAAAATTTCGCAACATATCTATACGCATTCTCAACTCCTCATATTAAAATTTATAGTCGACACCTACCGCGTAGGCATTACTATCAGCTTTATCTTCGGTAGCATAACGAACGGCATCGATACCTACACTCCAATTTTCCATTAGATTATAAG
>JACXUN010000346.1 GCA_014763905.1 Campylobacterales bacterium | reverse complement strand
CAAAAATCGACTATGATAAGAAGAAAGGATCATAGCGATGGAATTACGAGGAAAAAAGATTGAGTTTGATTTAGAGGAGTTCATACCATTACTTTTGAGTGATAAGCAAGAGGCATTTCGTTTGATCGCCGAGAAGTTTTTGAACCGAGTAATGGAGAGTGAGTTCGAGACCTTTATCGGAGCCAGAAAACATGAGCGAAGCAAGGATAGAGTCGATTACCGTAACGGGTATAAGGAGCGACAGCTCAAAACGACACTAGGGGAGTTGAACCTGCTTCGTCCCTATGCAAGGAGCGGACGGTTCGAGACAAAGCTGTTTGAGAATTATTCGAGGATCGACAAGGCATTAGCATCGATTATCATAGAGAGTTATCTCAAAGGGGTCTCAACCCGCAATGCAGAAGCGGTTGTGAGTGAGCTTGGGATTGAAATATCCCATACGACGGTAAGCACCCTATCGTATGAGCTAGATGAACTAATCACCGCGTTTCGGACGTCACCGCTGAGAAGCTATTACCCCTATCTGTACGCCGATGCACTCTATCTGAAAGTGTTTGACGGTTCACGGTTTGTTTCCAAAGCGGTGATGATCGCTATCGGAGTAAACGAAGACGGATACAGAGAAGTACTGGATATCGACATCATCCATGATGAATCGTATGCCACCTACAAAGGATTTTTCGACACACTGAAAGAACGGGGAGTTGAAAAGGTTGATCTAGTGATCAGTGATGGTCATAAGGGGATTAAAAAAGCTGCAGCCAGTAGTTTCATCGGCTCAAGCTGGCAGCTCTGCACGGTACACATGAAGCGTAACCTCATGAAAATTGTACCAAAAAAATCCCTAAGTGAAGTATTGGGTTGGATCGATGATCTCTTACATGCAAATGACTATGCCAAAGCGATCGGCATTGCTCATCGGATGATCGCCCAATATGAGGAAAAGCAGCCGAAGCTATCAAAGTTTCTAAATGACAACCTTGATGATGCGATCACATTCCTAGCGTTCCCAAAACGTCATCACAGAAAGATCTGCTCCACTAATGTATTGGAGAGGTTTAACAAAGAGGTGAAACGCCGTACTAAAGT
>JACXUN010000110.1 GCA_014763905.1 Campylobacterales bacterium | reverse complement strand
AGGAACTTCATGTTAAATCGAGAAATAAAAGAGTTTAAACAGATTAAAGAGAAGGCACGCGCCTATCTCTGTTATCTGATGAGCAGCAGTATCTCATACACTATAGAGGGCAAAAGCTTTGATGATGTACTGGAAAAAATACACCTGCTTAAGCAGGCAATTCCAAAGAGTGAAGTGATCTATGCTATGGATGCCAATGGCGTGCAGATCACCAAAAGTATCTCCAAACATACGGAACTAGACGGACAAAATCTGGGGAAAGACCGCAGCAATCGGAGCTACTACTACAACACCAAAAAAGAGCATCGATGTGAACTCTCCGATCCCTATCCCTCTGTCGCAACCAAAAAACTGGTCGTCACGGCAAGTTTCCCGATTTATGATCAACACGATAATCTTTTGGCGATCATTTGTGTAGAGATTAGTCTACAAAATCTGCTCCGAATGGTTTACCCAAGTTCAGTTGACTCCCTCTTTGGCAATGCAAGTAAAATCGTTTATGCAATCTTCTCTATAGCACTCTTTTTTGTGGCGATGCTGCTTTTTATCAAAGGGGTTGACAGCTTTATCGCTCAAGGAATCAATTTTCACAAAGTCGATATCAATGATATGTTCAAATCAACTATCTTGCTCACCCTCTCACTGGCTATCGTCGATCTGGTCAAAGCGATTTTTGAAGAGGAGGTGTTGGGAAAAGAGAGAAAAGAGGGCTCCGCCGACACCCATCAAACAATGGTACGCTTCTTGGGATCGATTATTATCGCCCTCTCGATCGAAGCGTTGATGTTGGTCTTTAAGTTTGCTCTCAATGACCCGAGTCAACTGCTCTATGCGGTCTATCTGCTTGCCGGAGTGACAGCGTTGATTATCGGACTCTCTTGTTATCTAAAAGTTAATCGTGATCATATCAATCACTAATTAGAGACGCTTTTTAAGCTTCTCTATTCGTTCATTAGATTGGGCGATTGTTGTTTGATCGATCTCACCGCTCTCTACCATTGCTTTGATCGATTCAACCAGCTCTTGGGTGGTGACCATACTTTGTGTTGAGAGTTGATTACCAAATAAGAGAATGTCATTACCGGCATTGATCGCCAGTTTGAGGGTGTTGTTCAGTCCATATTTGTTGGCGATTGCACCCATCTGTAGATCGTCGGTAATTACTACACCGTCATAATCCAACTCTCCTCTCAATAGTCCATTTATTGTTTTTTTGGAGAGGGTTGCCGGATACTGATCATCCAGTTTTTCATTGAAAACATGAGCCACCATAACCGTATCGACTTTATCTTCTACCATCAGACCTTTATACGGTTTGATCTCGGTTTTTTTCCAGAGATTGGTCACATCGACAAATCCCTTATGCGTATCACCTAATGAAGAGCCATGTCCCGGAAAATGTTTGAGAGCGGTGATAATATGGTGCTGACGCATTGCCTCGACAAAGATACCGCTATATTTTACCACCTCGTCAAGATTGGAACCAAAGGAGCGTTCGAGTTGATAGATGATATAGTTTTTGGGATTGACAGCCATATCGACTACCGGAGCGAGATTGTAGTTGATCCCGACACTGGCTAACTCTTCTGCCATCTGATTATAGACACTCTCGACTTTTGCATCTGCCATACAGCGAACCTGCTGCGCCTTGGGGAAGTCGCCGTAGAAACCGTATTTACTTTTGAGCCGTTGGACTTTGCCACCCTCCTGATCAACCGCGATCAACAGTTTACCATCCTTACTGCAAGCTTGAAGCTGCTGCGTCAATTGGGTTACCTGCTCTTTATCGACAAAATTCTTTGGCAATAGTTTATTGGTCGGATTGACATCAAAGAGAATAACCCCGCCAAGACGGTAATTTCGGATATCTTGACAGATTTGACTGCTTGGCGGAGCTTCGGTTCCTGTAAAGCCGACCATCAACATCGTACCGATTTGCTCTTCCAATGTCTTATTGGTATCAACGGTCGAGAGATTTTGTTCGATCACAGTATGGTAGGTTTGATCGATTTTGACCGCTTTGATCTCATCAGTTGTGACGGTACCGGAATTGAAACAACCGCTTAATGCAAAAAGGAGTACACCTAGGAAAATCGTTTTTTTCATTAATTATTCTTTCATGTTGGAAATTTTGACTGGAAAAATCAATTATAGCAGATTATTTAGGTATAATACGAGCAATTTCTGCAAGAGGGTATCAAAGCTTACTTTAATTTCTGCATGAAGCATTCACAATCGTCACTACCTTCATTGTGTTTTTTGATATCGAATGCAAAAATTAAGCTGTTATTGTATATACATCCTACAAGAACGAATCAAATTACTACAAAGAAGAAAAATGACCTTTAACGAATTTAATTTCAAAGAGAGTTTAAACCAAGCTATTCAAGAGGCGGGTTTCAAAGAACCAAGTCCCGTTCAAGCCAGTGCTATTCCAATTATTTTAGAAGGATACGATATTATCGCTCAAGCTCAGACGGGTACCGGGAAAACGGCTGCTTTTGGATTGCCTGTTATCGAGATGATGGAGGGAGATAAAGGGATCGAAGCCCTAATCATTGTCCCGACACGTGAGTTAGCGATGCAGGTGAGTGATGAGCTTTACCGTTTCGGTAAATTCGGCGGACTCAAAACCGCAACCGTATATGGCGGAACTGCCTACAATCGTCAAATCGACCGTATTAATCAAGCCAATATCGTCGTCGCTACCCCGGGACGACTCCAAGACCTACTTAAATCTTATAAGATCAAACTCAATCCTAAATATGTGATCCTCGATGAGGCGGATGAGATGCTCGATATGGGATTCCTCGATGAGATCAAAGTGATCTTTACCTATCTGCCAAAAGAGCGTCAAACCTTGATGTTTTCGGCCACCATGCCTAAACAGATCAAACTTCTAGCCGAAGAGATTTTAAATGAGCCTAAGTCGGTAACCATCACCCAAAAAGAGCGAACCAACACCAATATCACCCAAAAGTTTTATGTGGTAAGCGAACATGAACGGGATGATGCCCTATTACGTCTGATTGATTATACCAATCCGGGTAAATGCATTATCTTCTGCCGTACGAAAAAAGAGGTTGACCGACTCTCCTTTTATATGACCTCTCAAGGATTCAAAGTCGCCGCCCTTCATGGGGATATGGAGCAGAAACAGCGTGAAAATACAATTCGATCGTTTAAACAAGGATTGGTTGAAATCTTTATCGCAACGGATGTTGCCGCTAGAGGATTGGATGTCAATGATGTTACCCATGTTTTTAACTATCATATGCCATTTGACTCTGAGAGCTATGTTCACCGTATCGGACGAACCGGACGGGCTGGAGCGACGGGTGAAGCGATCACACTGGTCTCTCCAAGTGAACTGCGTACCATTAAGCGTATTGAAAAAGATGTCGGAACGACCATGATCAGTGAAGTGATTCCGACCCGTCATGAGGTTCAGCAGCGTAAAGACAATGATCTCTTGGTAAAAATTGCCGAAACAGAGATCACCCCAAGTGCTATTGATATGGTCAAGACACTTCAACACAATTTTGATATCGTTACCATCGCACATATGCTGGCTTCGATCATTCAGCGTGAAGTGGATGTCAAGGGTAAAGATACTATCGGATTGACAGAGCATGAGATTCAAAAATTGATTGAACGATCCCAAGGCGGAAATCGTGATCGAGACGGCGGCGGTCGTGATCGAAATCGACGAAGAAATAGACGTGGTGGAGGTACTAAACATAGAGGACGGAAACCGGCTCGTCAAGATAGAGAACACAGAGAACACAGAGATCATAAAGAATACAAAGATCGAGGTTCCAAAGAGGGGAATAACTCCCGTCTAAGAAAGCGAAATTCAAACAAAAAAGCATAGATTTTACACAATAAATACATTATTTATTGGGTATAATTATAACCATAATTAACGAATTAAATCATAAAATAAAAGGAACATAATGCAAAAGATACTTTTAACCATTTTATTTGCTTTGGGTATCACTCTACTTCATGCCGATACTGCTACGCCGGCGGATGACAGCAAACCAATCACCTTTACCCTGACCAATACGGAAGGAGAAGAGATTTTAGTAACGGAGTTGGAAGAGGGACTAAAGTTTGAAAAGTATCAAGGGAGAGCGGTATTTTTAACACTCTTTGGGCATATGTGTCCACCCTGTAATGCAGAGATACCAGAGTTGATAGCACTCACAGAAGAGTATCCCGAAAAGCTTGCCATAGTTGCTATAGAAGCCCAACAATATAGTAATGAAGAACTCAAAAAATTCAAAGAGCAAAAAAAGATTAATTATAACCTAGTAGCTGGAAAAGATCATGAGGAGTTTATCGGCTATCTTGCCAACAGAGCAGAGTGGAACGGGAGTATCCCTCTGCTTATTGCAATAGATAAAAATGGGGCGGTGCAAGCGGTTCAACCAGGATTTATTCCAAAAGCATCATTAGAGGAATGGATCAAAAGACTTAACCAATAATAATTCTTTTGGAGGAGGAGAAAAAATGATGAAAACAATTCCAACAAAAACACTATTATCTAGCCTTCTACTCTCTGCCGTTGCTCTTATGAACGGCGGATGTATTCAAAAATATTTTTACGAAGAATCGGAAATTATCGATTCACCCACTCCTGTAACGACTACTAACCCATATAACTATGATTATCAACCTCCTGCCAATTATCAGCCTAAATCTGTCACTCCACCATCAGTAGAAGGGAAAATTGATATTGAGTGCAGTGGTGAAGTGGCTCCGCAGGAGAGTAAATGTAATCGGGGAGAGATTACCAGAGATCAATTGAGCGGGAAAAATATACAAAAAACTGCAACCGGTGTGGTTCATTCACTCAAAAGTATCCAAGGACATCAGATCAAGATTGTTGAACGTCCTACCGGATTTTTGTTTCCCAACTATCAAGGTAAGATTATTATTTTGGTGATGTTTGGAAAAGATTGTCCACACTGTATCCAAGGGATTCCGGTTCTCAAACGAATCAAACAGGATTACCGCGGTCAAGTGGAAGTAATCGCTGTACAGTCACAAGATCGGATGGATCCCTATATCGCACGTAACTTTATTACCCAAAATCGTATCAACTATCCGATTATCGAAGGGGAAGATGCCACCAACTTGCAATATTTTATCCAAAGCACTTATGGATGGACCGGTATCTTACCGTTTACCATGGTGGTCAAAAACGGTGTCACCGAGTTAACCTATCCCGGCGGAGTATCCTATGATGAGATACGTGCGGATATGAGTACGCTTTTCTAAGAACAACTCCTTACACAGTACTCTTCCTGTGTAAGAAATCTTACTTTCTAAACTATTCAATCTTATTTTTCTTTTTAGTTTGTTATAATTTAACCCAAATTATTGATATAGGATTAATTGAACGTTATATCTTGCAATACCTCAAAAAACCCTTTAGCCTGAGTTCGACGGAGTATTATAGTCACAGAAGCCTAAAAATAGGCAATCTTCAAAAATAAAATTCTTGAATTAGCTACGGCTAGTCCTACGAATTTTGATTTTTCAAATCTTACCTATTTTTAGGCTTCTGTGACTATAATACTCCGTCGA
>JACXUN010000109.1 GCA_014763905.1 Campylobacterales bacterium | reverse complement strand
GGAACCCGACCTACGGCTTATAAATTAGCTTGGAGATAAGCCAATGCCTTTTCTTTTGCTTCTCCAATTTTAGAAGCATCTTTTCCACCGGCTTGGGCAAAATCCGGACGACCGCCGCCGCCGCCGCCGAGTACTGGAGCAATCTCTTTAATCCAGTTTCCAGCTTTGATCGGACTCTCTTTGCTGCCGCAGGCGAGGAGAACTTTGTCGCCCTTTTTCTGAAAGAGCATAATGGCGATAGAGGGGTATCTGTTTTTGGCTTCATCGATTAGCTCTTTGATATCGCCTACTTCGATCTCATCGACAATGACCGTTGTTCCGTTGATCTCTTGAGCGGTTAGCTCTTTTTTGGTGGAGTTGAGAGCCGCTTGGAGTTCGCCTTTGAGGGTTTTGATCTGCTCTTTGAGTTTGGCGATTCCGATCATGGCGTTTTGGTTTTTGAGTTCGGTTTTGATCTCGCTTAGCTCTTCGCGTAACGCTTTGACCATTTCAACCGCCGCATTACCGCAGACCGCTTCGATACGTCGCACACCGGCACTGACACCGCTCTCTTTGGTAATCATAAAAAGACCGATAGAAGCGGTATTGCCGACGTGAGTTCCCCCGCACAGCTCCACCGACTCTTCACCGAAACTAACGACGCGTACCTCGTCGCCGTACTTCTCACCAAACAGAGCCATCGCACCGGCATTTTTCGCCGCATCGACGCTCATGATTTGGGTATTGGCACCGATGTTTCGGCTGATCTTATCATTGACCCACGCTTCGACTTTGGCAATCTCATCGGCACTCAATGGCCGAGGATGAGAGAAGTCAAATCGGAGCCGCTTGTCGTCATTGAGTGAACCGGCTTGGGCGATATGCTCTCCTAAAACCGCTCGCAATCCCGCATGGAGCAGGTGGGTTGCGGAGTGGTGTTTCTCTACTTCTGCCCGACTGTTATCGACTGCTGCTTCGACAGTATCTCCCACACTCAGTTTCCCTTCGATTTCGGAGAGGTTCATATCGAGGAATTTTTTGGTATCGAGAACTTGGATGGTACCGTTAATGGTTCCGCTATCTCCAACCTGTCCGCCTGATTCGGCATAAAATGGTGTTTGGTCTAAAAGCACCCATCCGTTACCGTTAACCGTATCTACTTGTCTGAATTCACTGTCAAGCAGAGCCAAGACTTTAGCCGTTGCTGCGGTGGTCTCATATCCGACAAAGGTATTGGTATCAAACTGCTCTTTGAGTGCTTTGAAATCTCCGGTGGTCGCGGCATCGCCGGTTCCTTTCCAGTTGGCTTTGGATTGGGCTTTTTGGGCTTCCATTTTGGTATTGAAGGCATCGATATCCAGACCGATCTTCTTCTCTCGAAGCATATCTTCAGTCAAATCCAGTGGGAATCCGAAGGTATCATAGAGTTTGAAAGCCACTTCCCCATTAAAGGTATCGGTCGTCTGCTCTAACTCCTCATTAAAGAGTTTGATCCCCGCATCGATGGTATCAAAGAACCGCTCCTCTTCCATCTTCATTGAGGTTTTGATCGCTTCGGCTTTGCTTGGGAGGTAGTCGTACTGTTTCCCCATGACCGTGACAAAGGTATCGACCAGTTTATACATAAACGGTTCACGCAATCCTAGCAGGTATCCATGACGAATCGCACGACGCATAATTCGCCGCAGTACATATCCGCGTCCCTCTTTGTCGAAGTTCACCCCTTGTGCCAAGAGGAAACTACACGAACGGAGGTGGTCGGCGATAACCCGGTAGCTTGCCGAGTTAGCGGCTTCATAGTTGTATGGTGTCCCGACCAGTTCACCGATTTTATCGAGATACGGCATAAAGAGGCTGGAGTGGTAGTTATTGAAAACTCCCTCTTTAATTGCGACGGTACGCTCCAATCCCATACCGGTATCGATACTTGGTTTTGGCAGCGGTTTTAGCTCTCCGGCTTCATTTCGCTCATACTGCATAAAGACGAGGTTCCAGATCTCTAAGAATCGGTCACCGTCTCCGCCCATGACATCTTCAGGTGTGTTGAAATGTTCAGCTCCCTGATCATAGAAGATTTCGCTGCATGGTCCGCATGGTCCGGTGTCGCCCATCTGCCAGAAGTTATCTTTGTCACCGAAACGCATAATCCGATCGGCAGCGATATGCTCCGTCCACATCTCGAATGCTTCATCGTCGCTGTCGTGTACCGTCACCCAGAGTTTTTCAACCGGAAGATTGAGATAGTCGGCTCCGGTCACAAACTCCCATGCATAAGCGATGGCTTCTTTTTTAAAGTAGTCGGCAAAAGAGAAGTTTCCTAACATCTCAAAAAGCGTATGGTGTCGTGCCGTATATCCGACATTGTCCAAGTCGTTGTGTTTCCCGCCGGCACGCACACAGAGCTGTGATGAAGTCGCTCTTGGTGTCGCCGGTATCGGAGCCTCTCCGGTAAAGATGTTTTTGAACTGCACCATCCCCGCATTGGTAAACATCAAGGTTGGATCATCCGGCACCAATGGCGAGCTGGCGATCAGCTCATGCCCTTTGCTTTGAAAATAGTTTAGAAACTTCTCTCTGATATCCATTGTCATTTTCCCACGTTGTAAATTGTGGGTATTTTAGCGAAAATGTGGTTATTGGGAGATAAAGGGTTTGAGTTCTTGGGAAATATTTGTATAAAGCTCACTTAACCAGAGATGTTTTTTATCTTTGATCTCTACATCCCGCCGGCGGAAATCAACGGGGGAGAGAATCACTTTGATATTGGTGATACCAACCTTTTCTGCTAAGAAATACAGCTCTTCGATATTGTCATTGCCGATGGGAATACATCCGCTGGTAACACGACTGCCGTGGATCATGATATCGCTGCCGAGATTGGTTCGTTTGTCTTGTCTGGCGACGCGTTTATCAAAGCTATTGGGATATCCGATGCGTAAAGAGAGATGAAATTTACTATTGGGATTGAGATAGGTGATGGGGTAGATACCCTCTGGAATCTGTCCATCCCCTTCCCGCAGTTTGGGTCCTAGCTGTCCGGAATAGGCGGTAAAGTTGTAAGTATGAATCAACCGCCATTTCCCTAGTAATTCCCCCCACACTTCTAACTGTCGTTCGTGTTTGAGTCCTATGAGGGTTAATCGCTTGGGATAGAGTACAAAGTCGCTGTCGGCAAGCATCCGTTTAAGTCGTTGCTGTGAATTAAGCGGGGGTTCGGGCATTTTTAAAAATTGCCGTTCGGTTGTCAGTGAAGGTGTTACATCACGGGTTTGATTGCATTCCAGTATAGGGCAGGGGAGCGGTTGGAGTTTGGGAGGCATGAGATAGGCTTCATAATAGGGATACCAGATATCTTTGGCTCCGAAGTAAAAGAGTATTAAGATTAATGGAAAAAGCAGGAATCCTAAAATGAAATTTTTCATAATCCTAAATCTCTCTAAGCAGATTGGCGATAGCTAAGGCTCCATCGGGCTGGGTAATGCGTTGCAGTTCACGGCTTTTGGCTTCCATGTCTTCATCTAAAATAGCGATTATTTTATCGAGAGTAATGACCTCTTCTCTCATAATCCATGCGAGATTTTGATCGAATAAAAATTTGGCATTATAATACTGATGATCGTTCGCGGCATAGGGATAGGGGATAAAAAGAGCCGGACAGGCTGTCGCACAGAGTTCCCAGAGTGTTGAAGCCCCGGAACGGGCGATGGCGAAATCGGCTTGCTGCATATAGTCTGAGAGTCGGTCGGTAAAGCCGAACACCTCAGCTTCTATATCATGTTCGGCATAAAACTGCTTGACTGTTTCGATATTTTTCTCTCCGGCTTGATGGATGATCGCAATGTTACGCTCTTTGAGAATCGGAGCCAGTTTAAAAGCGAGGGTGTTAATGGCAACCGCTCCCTGTGACCCACCTAAAAAGATAAGGGTCTGAATCTTGGTGCGTATGCGTGATTTTTCAAAAAACTCTTTTTTGATCGGGTAGGCGGTGATGGGACTATCGACTTCATAGGAAGAGATAAAGGCTCGGGCATAAGGTCTCAGCAGATTATTGAGTGAACCGACTGAAGCGTTCTGCTCATGAATGACCAGCGGTACACCTAAACTTTTGGCGGCAAATGAGGTTGGGGCTGCCGAAAAACCGCCGACACAAAAGACCACTCGGGCTTGTGCGGCTTTGAGAATCTTGCGGGCTTGAAAAATCGCTTTGATCAGCATATAGAGGGATTTGAATTTCCCCAAAAATCCTTGATTGACCACCCCTTGGGTTGTTAAAAAATGAACCGATTCAAACTGCGGATCGTTTTGAAACCATGCTTGATCCTGCCCGGATGTCGATCCGATATAGATCAGTCGTTCGCCTTGCAGCTCCTCTTTGACCGCTTTGATAATCACCAAATGGCCGCCTGTTCCGCCGCCTGTCATTACGATACTCATACTCATCCCCTTCTGGTAACGGTTTTAGATATCATCAGTACCAGTCCGATACTGATACAGGAGGCGACAATCTGCGATCCTCCGTAGCTTAAAAATGGTACGGCGATCCCTTTGATCGGCATAATTCCAGAGATTCCATAACTATTAATCAAAAACGAAGAGCTGAAAAGAATCGCTACCCCGACCGAGAAGAGATAGTATACCGGATTATCCACTCGTGCGGCGATCTTGAAGATGCGGAAAATAATCAGCAGCATCACCAACACCACAAACAGCAGCATCAAAAATCCCAACTCTTCGATAATCCCAGCGAGTACAAAGTCGGTGTGTACCTCCGAAAGGTATCCCAATTTGTACTGTCCGTTTCCAATCCCTTGTCCCAATAGACCACCATTGTTGATTGCATCCAGTGAGTTGGATATTTGATAGGTCTCTAAACGGTTGGCTTCGTTGTCAAAAGAGAGCAGCCACTCTTTGATCCGTCTGAGCCGATGCGGCTGGGTAATAATCAGTAGCACTCCGCCGGCTAAACTGATACCGGTGAGGATAAAGAAGAAACGGTGGCTGCTCCCTACCAAAATAAACAGTACCATTAATGTAATGGAGATGACCACGATCTGCCCTAAATCTTTTTGAAATACCGCAATCAGCAAGGCAGAGACCATTAGCAGTACCATATACGGGACAAAAACTTTGATCTCTTCATTGAGCGGCATCTTTTCTCTGGGCAGACGGGTACGAACCAGACTCCATGAGATAAACATAATAAACCCGATCTTATAAAATTCAACCGGAGTAATAGAGACCGCACCCAGATTGATCCACCGTTTAGCCCCTCCGATACTGCGGACAAAATTTTCCGAAAGCAGCGGCATAATGAGTAAAATGGCTAAAAAAAGGAAAAAGAGTAAAAATCCGATCGGTTTGAACCATTTGTCCGGATCAAGTTTGCTGAGTAGCATCATCAATCCGATTCCTAGCATTACTGCAAAAAGTTGACGAATAAAGAAGTGGGTATCGCTAAGACCGTACTGCATTACTGCGTAGGCTGAGAGCGAATAGCTCATTATCAACCCTAATAGTAATAAAATAATAGTAGCACCAAAGAGGGGTTTATCGATCATAATATCATTTTCTTTAAAATTTTTGTTTTTAACCTGAGTTCGACGGGATATCATAGTCACAGCTTTACGAGGTTTTTTGTAGGCAAAGTCAAATTTTTGCGGGACTAACG
>JACXUN010000345.1 GCA_014763905.1 Campylobacterales bacterium | reverse complement strand
ACTATTCCTGATGAGACAACAATCTGTAAATTTCGAAAAGCCCTTATTCGCGAGAACCTCATGGAGATGATCTTCAATCAAGTGAAAGCACAAATGATAGAGAAAAATCTGATCTTGAACGAAGGGACACTGGTGGATGCGACCCTTGATCCATGCATCCGAGCCAAAACACAAAGTACATATCGCCACCGATACTGCCGGAGTGATTAAAGAGATTCGAACCACCACTGCTAAAGTACATGATTCACAGATGATTGATGAACTGACTGGGTATGAAACCAAAGCGGTATTTGCCGATAGTGGCTATATGTCCCAAGATCGGAAACGTTCTTTGAGGGTCAAAATGATACTTGCAGGTATCATTGAACGTAGAGTACGAGGACAATCGAACTTAGGCACAAACAATCTCGTAATAACCAACGGTTCTCCAAAATCAGAAGCATCGTCGAAATGCCGTTTGCATTTATCAAGCGTTTGATGCACTATACCGAGTCAAGATACATCGGGCTCCATAAGAATACCCAGCATCATTACCTGATCGCCGCAGCCTATAACCTAAGAAGAATTCCAAATCTAATGCAAAGAGGTGCCTGAAAAAGGAAAATTAATCCAAAACAAGCGAAGCGCTTGGACGAAAGTCCAATGTTTCCTCGAAAAAGGGGATAAAAACGGACAACAATCTGCGGAGTATATTCTCCAAACGGATCCGATACAACCTCTGCTTGTGGTGAGCGACGCAATGAATTGCGTGTTGAGTCGGTGTTATAATTGTGTTGTGGGTCATCAGATGCGTTGATTACTTAATCCGATACCGATAAAAAATATTGTTCGAATGGTTGAAGGGTTTAAAAGTTATCGTTGCGATCATTATGATGCCAAGACGCGTAAAATTAAGATTTGACCAATGAAAATGGCTCCGAATGCTGGATTCGAACCAGCGACCAAGTGATTAACAGTCACCTACTCTACCGCTGAGCTAATTCGGAATATAAAAAGAAGAAAAGGTTCATAAATGGCTCCGAATGCTGGATTCGAACCAGCGACCAAGTGATTAACAGTCACCTACTCTACCGCTGAGCTAATCCGGAATGTTTATGAGGGCGTAATTATAC
>JACXUN010000108.1 GCA_014763905.1 Campylobacterales bacterium | reverse complement strand
GTTTAAGTTCTAATCTATTAAACTTTATTATTTATCATTAAATAGATCAAAAAGATGATCTCTTGCTTCAATGTAAGAAAACACTCGGGGCTAAAATGACATTCGGTGATAACAGAGACGTTTTTATTTTTCTGTATGTTGATACCATGAGCTTTTAATCGCTCTTTGACAAACACCACTTGGGTTCTGCCTTTTTTCATATAAATCGCTCCGATACTCTCTTTGTCATCTTTGAGCTGCTGATAACTTCCGACAATTGTCATTTTATTCTTTTCGTTTCCTTTTGGAAAAATAATAACATCTGCATTCTTTTTTGTTGTAAATGCGATAGACTGCTTTTGTGCTTTGAGTTTATCCACAAATTCAGTATCATCACTATAAAATGTCAGACTTTTTCCACTCTTCAAGCTTACCAGAGCATAGTTAACTTTTTGCATATCTAAATCTGCAAATCCTAACAGCGGTACTAAAAGTAAAAATAGTATAAGTTTTGTTTTCATTACTTATCCTTTCCCTTATCAATACAATACAATAAAACATCATAAAACAAAATAAAATAAAAAAATTAATTTTTTTTTATATTAACTGTGAAGCAATTGTGATTATTTTGGATTATAGAGATGTCGATATTTTTTTGATATAATTCCATCAATTAAATATCTACAGTTAAAGGATAACTATGCGTGTATTGACAGGGATTCAAGCATCGGGCAAACTTCATATCGGAAACTATTTCGGAGCGATGAAACCGATGATTGAGTTGCAAGAGAGAGAGGAGCTGTTTACCTTCATTGCCAACTATCACTCTCTGACAACCTCCAAAGATGCTGCGTTACTCCGAGAGCTTACGCTTGATGCCGCTATCGATTACCTCTCACTGGGGATTAATCCTGACAAAACAACCTTCTGGGTGCAAAGTGATGTACCGGAGGTATTGGAACTCTACTGGATTCTGTCCAAATTTACTCCGATGGGGCTGCTCGAACGGGCTCACAGCTATAAAGACAAAGTCGCCAAAGGCATCCCTGCCAATCACGCCCTCTTCTCTTATCCGGTTCTGATGGCGGCCGATATCCTTTTGATGGATACCGAAAAGGTTCCCGTAGGAAAGGATCAAATCCAGCATGTCGAGATGACACGAGATATCGCCATCAAATTCAATAACGAATACGGTGAAATCTTTACTCTGCCGGAGTATCAGGTCGAAGATCATATCGCCACGATCCCAGGAATCGACGGACAAAAGATGAGTAAGAGCTACAACAACGCTATCGATATCTTTATGGAGACGGAGAAAAAACTACAAAAGCGGTGTAATCAGATCCTCACCACTTCAACTCCACTGGGTGAACCGCTAGAGTACAATGGATGCCATGTTTACAACTTAGCCGCACTATTTTTGGATGACGCAGGCAAAAGTGATCTACAGAGACGCTACCAATCCGGTGAAGAGGGATACGGACACTTCAAAAAATATCTCAAAGAGCTGATCTGGGAAGAGTTTGCCGAAGCCAGAGAGAAGCGTGCCTACTATATAGAACATCCAGAAGTGGTACGAGAAATTCTCAATGAGGGAGCCAATAAAATGCGGAAAATTGCTGCGGAGAAGATGAGAACCGTACGAGAGGTAGTCGGGATTCTTTAAAAAATGAGGAATCCCTACTCCTCACCCTCTTCTTCTATCTCTTTACCCAGTGAATCCAACACGGCATTGATAAAACGCGGGGCTTTCTCATCTGCCAACTCTTTGGCTAACTCAATCGCCTCATTGATAATAATCCGCTTATCGGTATTTTCAATGATAAGTTCATACGTTGCCAATCGCAAAATCGCTTTTTCCACTTTTCCGATCGATTTATAATCCCAATCTTTGAGATGTCGTTGCACCTCTCCATCAATCACATCGAGATTCATAATCGTCCCGTTGAAAAGCCGATTGGAAAACTCTCGCTGTTTGTTACGGATTTTGTCCTCTTCGAGAATCTCATCGGAAAATTTGGCAATGTTATCATTGCCCAGATCATACGCATAGAGCAGTCCCACCACGGCGGTTCGGGCTTGATGTCGTGTCGCCATTACGCCAACTCTCCGTAGAGATTGATCAGCTCAATGAGTCCCACCATCGCTTCGGCTCCTTTGTTTCCGGCTTTGGTTCCGGCACGTTCAATCGCCTGCTCAATGCTGTCCACGGTCAAGATACCAAATGTCGCCGGTTTACCATGCTTAAGCGTGACACTTGCCACCCCTTTGGTCGCCTCTGCCGAGACATAATCAAAATGCGGAGTCGCCCCTCGAATCACCGCACCCAAGCAGCAGACTGCATCATATTTCCCTGAAGACAACGCCTTATCCAAAGCAAACGGTACTTCAAAGGCACCCGGTACCAAGATCAGGTCTAACGCTTCCGGATCTCCTCCGTGACGGGCATAAGCATCTTTGGCTCCCTCTACCAATCTATCGGTGATAAAGTGGTTGAATCGTGCGTTGATAATCGCTACTTTTTTGCTTCGATCTACCGTTAAGTTTCCTTCTACAATTTTCATTTATTTTACTCCTCTTTGGTGCGTTGGGAAACGCACCCTACAATATTTTGGAATTATAACCAATTACTCCACAATCGAACAAATCGCATCGATCTGCTCAATCAACTTCTCTAATTTGGTAAGTTCGATCATATTGGGTCCATCACTCAATGCAATGCTTGGATCAAAATGAGTCTCAAAGAAAAACCCATCCACACCCACGGCTGCCGCCGCACGAGAGAGATACGGAACCATCGAACTGTCACCGCCGCTGGTCGCTCCGCCGCTTGCCGGAGACTGTACCGAGTGCGTTGCATCAAAGATCACCGGAGCAAAATTACGCATAATTCTCAATCCACGCATATCAACGACCAAGTTTCCATATCCAAATGTACTTCCCCGTTCAGTTAGCCATACATTGTATTTTGCTGCATTTTCATAATTAACAGCACCATCACATCCACGGGTTTTCAATACTTTTTGGACAGAGTGTTCCATCGCTTGCGGAGCGAGGAATTGTCCTTTTTTGATATTGACCACGGCTGAAGTTTGAGCAGCAGCAACCAATAGATCGGTTTGACGGCATAAAAAGGCAGGAATTTGAAGCACGTCGACCACTTCAGCAGCGGCTTTCGGCTGCGTATAGTCATGGACATCGGTCAACAGTTTATAGCCAAACTGATCTTTGACCTCTTGAAGCAGTTTCAACCCTTCATCAAGTCCCGGACCTCGAAAAGAATCGAGTGAAGTTCGGTTCGCTTTATCAAAGCTGGCTTTGAAATAAAAATCTTTGGTGCAGTCTTCGTGATACGGTAGAAGCGATTCTGCGATTCGCATGACGTTATCACGGTTTTCCAGTACACACGGGCCGGCAATTAGTATCATCATTTGTCCTTAAAATACTCTAATATTGTTGGCAAAAGTATATCCAATCAATATAAAAATCCAAATAACCACAAAGGTATCTTCGTACCAAATCCCACTTCAATATCATCAGCAAGTACAAAACTCTTTTCTACATCTTTGATCTGCTTGAATCCTTTATTTTTTCCTCCTACCTCAATGGTGTAGGTTTCGTCAATAATAAAATCCCCCTGTTTAGAAGTGGTAATATCATGCAAGGCATTTTGTAACGTCGAAGCGATGAAACTCTCTTGCAGTGTTCCCTCATGCGAAAGCTTACACAACGCCATAAACATATTGGGATTATCCAGATAAATTTTCTCAGGCTTTTTGATAATGGATTCGCCTCTAACTTGTGAAGTCACCATTCGGATAATACGCCCTGCTTGCAGTGCATTAAGATAGATATAGAGTGTTTTACTGTCCACTTCTACCGCTTCGGATAGCGTTCGCATATTGGGTTTAAAGGGGACACTCAAACAAAGTAGTGTCAATATCTTTTTGATATTTCGTACTTTTTTCGCATCGATATTATAAATTTTCAGCAAATCTACATCAATCGTCTTGTTAATAGCCGCAGCCAGTTTGATTTGAGAACTTTCACTGTCTTCCAAATAAAAAGGATAAAATCCATATTGCATATAGGCTTTAAAATATTTGAGCGGTTTGATATCCTCATTCAAAAGTGTCGATGCGATGGAAGTGTGACGCTGTAATATCTCTTCTAAAGGATACTTATCAAATTTTTTTCCCGTTTCTAACTCCAAAAATTCTCGAAAGGAAAGTGTCGGCAACATATACATCAATGCCCGACGACTGAGATCGGCTCCCTCTAAATGCAAAGCAGATGAACCGGAAAAAATGACATTGATCTCCAAAAAATCCCAAATTGTTTTCAGATCATTGGCAAAATTAGGTTGATAATGCACCTCATCCAAAACCAGTAACTTCCCGCCTAATGCCGAAAAATCTTTAGCGATCTCCAAAATCGTCGTCGAACTCATCAAAGGATGATCAACCGAAAGGTACAACATCTCATCCTCTTGAAAATCTTGTCTATGCATAAACTGCAATAGAAGCGTCGTTTTCCCCACCCCCTTGGCACCGACAATACCAATCATTTTGTTTTTGAGATTGATCTGCTGAAGTAAATCTCGTTCATATTTGGGTCTTTTTTTCGAAAGAAAAAGGATGGAGTATTCGCGTAAAGCATCAAGAGTTGACATTATATTCCCTCTTTTTATTGGTATTATTTGGAATATATTGCCAAATTTAGTTTTAAAGTTGGGAATATATTCCTAACTTTACTACTTTTTATCTTTAGCTAACGCCACCAATAACCCAGAAGCAATTACCAATATAGTCCCTATAAATGTCCAGATATCCGGGATCGGATCACCCAAAGCGATACCGATAATCAAAGCAAACACAATATTGGTATAACTAATCGTTCCAACTATCCCCGCTTTGGTCAACTCATAGGCTTTGGTCATCAATACTTGGGAGAAGGTCGCCGAAATGCCCATCATAAAGACATAAAACCAGATAATCCCCTCCGGCATGACAAAGGGAGCGAACATAAAATCTAGCTCTTGGGGGGCATTGATATAAGGAGTGACCAACATTAATAGTAACGGAGCCAAGGTTCCTACCCCCATAAAACTCATCACGATGGCTCGGGTGTCGTAGTATTGACGCAGTTCACGGATTGAGGTATAGGCTAAAGCAGCTCCGATTCCGGAGAAGATACCCAATAGATCGTATTTGTCGAAGCTTCCGCCTTCCGGTTGGGCGATCAGAACGATCCCGACAAACCCTAAAACCACTGCCAATATTGCCCATCGGCTGAGTTTTTCATTGAGAAACAGATAGGCGAAAATCGCCACAAAGATCGGAGAGGTTTTATTATAAGTGACCGCTTCCCCTAGTGGTATATAGGCGATAATATAGAAGTACGCCAATAGAGCCAAAAATCCCATTGCTCCACGGAAAAAAAGCAGTAGTGGTTTACCGCCTATCTGTTTGAGCGGCGATTTGTAGATGGCAAATCCGACCAAGATGACTCCGAAAATATTACGGAAGAAAGTGACTTCTACCGGAGGCAGAACTTGGCTGACTACTTTGGCAAAGCCGCCCATAACCGCAAAAGAGAGAGATGCTAGGAGCATAAAGAGGATGCCTCGGTCGAGAGCTAAGAGATACTGTTTCAAATGTTGCCTTTGAGAACTCAGGTT
>JACXUN010000344.1 GCA_014763905.1 Campylobacterales bacterium | reverse complement strand
ATTCTATGGATGTCATTGTAGAAGCCAAGCAGCATAATGGAGAAGAGTATCCCCCATCCAATCAGTGTGATACGATACATGACCTCCTCACTGGGCTGCTGTCCGCGTATCCACTCATAGAGATTGAACATAATATGCCCTCCGTCTAGTGCCGGAATGGGGAGAAGGTTCAATACCCCTAGGTTGACAGAGAGTAACGCCGTCAAAAAGAGCAGATAGGCGATACTCACTTGTGTGGCTTTGGAGATCATATCCGTAATGCCGATTGGACCACTGACATTCTCACTGCTGATCGCTCCAGTGATGAGCTTCTGTACCCCTTTGATAATCAATAAAGAGGCAGCGACTGTTTGATCGTAAGCATACTGTGTCGACTCTGCTAAACTCAGATCAAGATAGACAATCGCATTTTCTTGATGAGTGATGCCAATTACTTTACGTGCTACCGATTCTCCAAAAGCATTTATATCTTGGATCGTTTCTGGTTTGATATCGATCATAAGGTATTGTTGATCTCTAAGTACGCTAATATGCAGTTCTTCTGTTGATGAATGTTTGATGGCTGTAGATATATCTTCCCAATAGCTGATTGGATGACCATTAATCTCCATAATGCGATCACCGTTTTGCATTCCGGCTTTATAAGCCGGCAGCGATTGATTGAGATCTCCTACCACCGGAAGGGCTTTGGGGATATCACCCAGAGTTAAAACGAAATAGAGGAAAAACGCCACAACAAAGTTAGCAGCCGATCCGGCAAGCAGGATAGTGATCTTCTGCCAAGGTGTTTTGGTAGTATAACTATCGGCATCATAGCTGACGGCTAACGGATCACTGTCATCCTGCCCTTTCATCCGTACATAACCACCCAGCGGTATAGCCGAAATGCTCCATTCCGTCTCACCGATCTGTTTGGTATAGAGTCTTTTTCCAAAACCGATACTAAATACTTCGACCTTGACACCCCAATAGCGTGCGACTAAAAAATGACCCAGTTCATGAAAAAATATCAAAAATGAAAATATGAGTAAAGCAATTAAAATGCCCATTAAAATCCTAAATCTTTTTAGTTATTATACCGACCTAATTTTATATTAGAATTAGATTAATATGCTAGAATTAATG
>JACXUN010000107.1 GCA_014763905.1 Campylobacterales bacterium | reverse complement strand
TCATAAGTTCCCCTTGTTTTTTAGATTGCAACTGATTATACAATGGGGCAACTTAGAGTCAAAATATTTGAATCTAAATTGTGATCTTTTTTGTTACCAGGTAAAATAGGTTACAACCTTTTGGCACGGATATCACCAAAGAGTATCAGATCTTTTAAGACAGCTTTTTCAGCAATACCGTCTTCGGCAATACTTAAGAAAAGTTCTCCTTTTTCACTAGAGAAGATATCTTGATTGACAATGGCTCGTGCGTACCAGCTTGCCTCACTGCCTAACATCTTTTTATACTCTGGCAATTCACTCGATTTTGGGATATAGATATCGACATAGCCATCCTGAATCTCCGCACCGACTGCCGGAAATCTGTACTGTTTGCTCGTTTGTTTATCTTTGATATAGGTATTGAGATTAAAGTAGAGTGTCAAGAGGTCATCTTTGGCATACATATTCTCCACTATTTTGGTCTCATCGACAATCTTTTTGCCGTTTTTCCACTTCTTCTTCGCTTTGCTGACCTCTTTCTTCTTATGGTTGGTGCGGTATATCTCATTACTCATTTTGGAGCCGCTTGTTTTGATCACTTGATAAAAATCAGAGACCATGATACCGTTTTCGATGTGTCCTTTGGAGACATGCCGCTCTTTGCGTCCTCCCGAGAGTGCTTTGGCCAAACCCGTTGCCGTGAGTTGGATATCGATCTCATAGGTGTTGTTATCATTTTGTATCAATTTGGCATGGGCTACTCCGATCTCTCCGACAATACCGAACTCTACTTTGTAATCGACCTCTATGGTTTTGGCTTCTGCCAACATCACAATCGAAGCAAAAATCATGATGACTCGTACTAATATTTTCATTGGTTACCTTTTTTTTATAATTTAATCCAAATGCTGTGTATAAACCGTGTGATAAACAGCCCAAATATTATAACCAACTTTTTTCGATAAAATACGCGAACAGAAAGGTAAACGTATGAATCAAACCATTGAAAACAACATTACTAAAACTGAAAAGATAATCCAATCCTTTGATACCCATTTGGTGGAACACACCCACGCTATGCTGGCTCCGCTCTATGGAACAAAATATGGCCCGTTTTTGGCTCAAACCTACTTTGATATTCCGCTGCTAAGTATTATCGCGGCGGTTATTGCGTTGAGTTTTTTCCTCTTGTTGCGTAAACTCTTTACGACGTTGACGTTGAAGTTTTTGCAGCCGTTGGCAAATCGAACCGAAACGATCTATGATGATCGGGTTATCGCTGGTCTCAAAGGACCGATCTCTTTTATGTTTGTTATTATTGGGGTAAATCTATTTTTCAATCTCCTTTTTCTCAATACCCCCTTTGTCAATAAGATTATCAACAGTATGATCGCCTACAATATATTTTGGGTCATCTATGAACTCACGGTGGCTTTACGCGGTCTGATCTACCGCTTTACCTATCGACTCAATCCCGAACTCTCCCATGAGATGGGAAATTTCATCCTCACCATGATTCGCGGGATTATTATTGCTATCGGGCTGGGTACGATTTTGCAGACTTGGGATATCAATGTTACAGGCTTGATCGCCGGTTTGGGAATCGGAGGTCTTGCCTTTGCTTTGGCAGCTAAAGATACGGCTGCCAATCTGTTTGGTTCGATTGCTCTGCTTTTCGATAAGTCTATCCGCATCGGGGAGTGGATCAAAGTCGACGGCGTTGAGGGGATCGTCGAAGATATCGGAATGCGGACGACCAAAATCCGCTCATTTGAAAACTCGCTGATTATGCTGCCCAATCAAGTCATCGCCAACAGTCCGATCGAGAATTTCTCACGGCGGGGTACGAGACGGATCAAAATGACCATCGGACTGACCTATCGAACCACCAGTGGTCAGATCAAAAAAATTGTCAAAGAGATTAAGACCATGCTCAAAAGCCATGAGGGAATATCGCAGGAGAGTACCCTGCTGGTCAACTTCACCACATTTAATGATAGCTCTTTGGGTATCTTCATCTACACCTTTACCAACACCGCCGTTTGGGCAGAGTATCTCAGAATCCAAGAGGATATCAATCTAAAGATCATGAAGATCGTGGAAGCTAATGGGTCGAGTTTCGCCTTTCCGTCTCAGTCGGTTTATGTGGAGCAGGTGGCTAAATAAAAATCTGCTATAATTCCGACAAGATCACATAAACTTTGCTCGTTTTAAGAGCAGCTCCGTATACATCAACCTCGATTTTGATATATCGAAGGTCGGTAAACCGACCCTACGTGAGGCTAGATTGAAATGGAATAATCCTGTAGAGTCGATTTATCGACTAAAATGTGAAAAAGTTTATGACATAAAAAATTTCACAAAAAGAAAACCATATGCCAAATCTAAAAAAAGTAGCCATAATCGGACGACCCAATGTCGGGAAAAGCTCACTCTTTAACCGTATAGCACGAGAACGGGATGCGATCACCTCAGATGTCGTTGGAACTACACGGGATGTCAAAAAACGTCTCGTCACCATCTCAGGGAATCGGGATTTTGAACTGATCGATACCGGCGGAATCGATGATAGTACCGAGATGTTTGCCAAAGTCAAAGAACAGTCGCTCCGTGCCGCCAAAACCGCCGATATCATTCTCTATCTCGTCGACGGGAAAAATATTCCCGAAGAGGAGGATAAAGAACTCTTCTACGGACTGCAAGCGTTGGGGAAACCGATCGCGTTAATCGTCAATAAAATCGATAACGATAAAGAAGAGCAGAGTAACTACTGGGACTTCTTGGAGTTTGGGGCGGAAACGACACTGCCTATCTCGGTCTCGCACAACCGCTATATGAATGCCTTTTATGCGTGGTTGGAGGAGCATATCCCGGAACGTCCAGAAGAGCTAGAATTGGAATCAGATGAGGAACCGGGCTTTGATGATATCTTTGATATGGTACAAGATGAAGCCTATAAGATCGAAGAAGAACCGGATCACGATATCAAAGTCGCCATCATCGGACGGGTCAATACCGGAAAAAGCTCACTTCTCAACGCCCTACTCAAAAAGGAGCGTGTCGTCGTCTCCGATGTCGCCGGAACCACCATCGATCCGGTCGATGAGGCGATTGAGTATGCAGATCACAAGATCACTTTTATCGATACCGCCGGAATCCGTCGACGGGGGAAAATCGTCGGAATCGAGAAGTATGCACTAGAACGAACCGAAGCAATGCTCAAACAAGCCGATATCGCCCTACTGGTGATCGATGCGACGGTGGGAGTACTTGAGCTGGATGAACGGATCGCCAATATGATCGAAAAGCATAACTTGGGCTGTCTCATCGTCCTCAACAAGTGGGATATCCGAGATGATATCACTTATGAAAAAGCGGTTGATGATATCCGGGATGAGCTAAAATTCTTACACTATGCCCCGCTTATTACCGTCTCTGCCAAAACCGGACAGCGAGTTCATAAAATTCTCGATGAGATCATCGCCATCTACGGACGATATCAGCAGCGAATCCCAACCTACAAACTCAATGAGGTACTCAAATATGCCATCAGCCGACACCATATCCCATCCTATAATGGTGCCGTTGTTAAGATCAAATTTGCGACACAGTATGAGATCAAACCGCCGAAGATCGCTCTGATCATGAACCGACCGGATGGATTGCACTTCTCTTATAAACGCTATTTGAGCAATGTCTTTAGAGAAAATTTTGATTTCAAAGGTGTTCCGCTCATTTTGGAAGCACGAAAACGCGGACAGAGGGTTGAGAGCGACGAGTCATATTAATCGATGGATCATTAAAGCCCTAATGCCTCAAAAGGCTTAGGCTTATCAAAATAGTACCCTTGTCCATAGACAATTCCCAGCTCTTTTAAGACTTCAACGATCTGCTCATTTTCAACATATTCTGCAACTACTTCAATGCCATTGTCTTGACAGAACTTGACAACGGCTTGTATAATCGTATGAGCTCTATGATCCTTATGAATGTTTTTGATAATGCTTCCATCGAGTTTGAGATAGTCGATCGAAAGTCTAAAGAGATGTTCTAGGTTGGCATAACCACTGCCAAAATCATCGATGCAGATTTTATAACCCAGTTTTTTGAGCTTTTGGATAACTTTTTCGATCTCAATATAGTCCATATCTTTGGTCTCTAAAATTTCGATAAACATTCTGGCTGCCACATCCGGACTGTTTTCAAGGAGGGTACAGATGGCATCATTGATCAGATCATCCGAACTCAAATTGATACTGACGATCAATCCCGGTGTCTTTCTCACCCTTTCAATATTATACTCCACCACCTTCATCGACATACGGCTATAGAAATAGCTGTCCTCCAGATCAGGCAAAATCTTATCCGGATAGAGAATTGAATCGCCATCGGTTATCCGTAACAGTGCTTCATAGTGATGATACTTACCGGTATGGAGATTGACTATCGGTTGATAATGACAAACCAGTTGATCATCTTCAATCATTTTTTTCAATTTGCCGCGATAGAGCTTTTTTTCATCTGAAATATCAAAGTAGCAGATACGATTTCGTCCATGATGTTTGGCACAATAGAGTGCCACATCGGCATTATGAATGGCACTTTGGAGAGAACTAATATGTTGACTCTCCAGAAACACACCAATTGAGAGTGTAACGGTTTCATCAATATTGTTAAAACGAAATGAGAGAGCTTCAATTTTTTGACGTATCGTCTCAATTTTCTTTTTCAGTGTAATGACATCAAACTCTCTTTTATTTATCAATAAGAGAAACTCTCCCCCTCCGTATTGAATCATCAGATTATCCTTGGTGAACTCCTTGGCAATTTCAGACATAATCGTATCAATGACGTGGTCACCCTCCTCTTCTCCATAGAGATCATTAATCCGTTTGATACGATCAATATCTGCCAAAACAATATAAGCGTCTCTAAACGCGATCTGCTCATAATAGTCGGTCAGAAAACTTCGATAGAAGGCTTGAACTTTTGGAATCTTGTACCGTTTATATTTTTTATATATGGTGACCATCAAGTAGATTAACAAAATCGTTAAGATAATCATCAATCCGACAAACACAATAATGATAGGTTGGATAAAGGTATTGACACGAGAGAGAATATGATCAAAGGTCTCTTGGGTATAATCTATCAACATAAAAGCAACCACTTCATCCTCTTGGATAATCGGCTTAATCAGTGTAAAACCGATATTTTCAAGCCCTGGTTGAAAGAAAATCTTATCTTTTTGGGTCTCTTGAACTTCTTTAAAGTCTTCAATATTGCCACTATCAAAAATTTCCAGTAGATCAGCCGGATCATAATCTTCCGCTTCTAGGAGATAAAAAAGATTTTCTCCATTCAATACCACCACAAATACTGAAGAGATATTATTAAATTTTAAAGCTTCTAGCTTCTTGTTATTTTTTATGCGGACTTGCCTTTGAAGAGAGTTCACGGCGACGAAATCCTCATTGGGATCAACCATCTCTTTTAAAACTTTGGTGGCACTGCTATTGATGACATCAATCGAATCACTTAGAAATGCCGATTTTAGACTGTTTTGATAACTAGGGAGATGCATATAGAAGTAGATGCATAATGCAAAAAAGAGCATATATGTCATAAAAAAATAGTAATAAATTTTATGAATATATGAAAAAATAAATTTACTATACACCAGAATATCCCAAGATTTTTTTAGCTCTCGGGATATTTTAGCATACAAAAAGTTATTAAT
>JACXUN010000343.1 GCA_014763905.1 Campylobacterales bacterium | reverse complement strand
GGCTATTTTATCTCAAAATGAGATGCGGATCAGCGATTCGGTATTGAGCGGCAGCACGATAGAGAGTCATGCTGATTTGACCTCAAAAAACCGTCGTTCCGAAATTGATCAGGGAATAGTTTTTCAAGCTCGGCACGATATCCGTCAAAGTCAATTGAGTCATTCTTCTATTCAGACCGAAACCTATATGGAAGATACCGATGTCAAAAACGGCATGTTAGACCTATGTGGTATCGATATGAATCGAGCCACTTTGGTAGGTACAAAGATAAAACGATACTGTAGTATGGAGGGGAGTCGTATTAGTAACGGTGCTGTTTTATATCATGGTTTGATGCGATTTGACTAAACATTAGTACTATCTGAATAAGAGATAGAGAAAGGAGAAGCGGTGAGATTATTTATAATTTTGATACTAACTTTGATGAGCTTGTCAGCCGATGAGGCGGATTGGCGTGATGAACAGAGTTGGGGGAATGCGATCAGTGAAGAGGAGATGAATACAGCGTTTGAAAAAGCCAAAATCGAAAATCGTGCCAATAGAGTTTATGACGATAAAATCTATCGATATATAACCGGAGACTATACAGTTCAAAACAATCAGATAGAGTTAGGAGCTATTATATTGGATGATCAGCTTTATAATGAGGATATAGAAATTAATCTCTATACTGAAGATTTACAAGTTGAGGGAAACAGCTATAAAGATGGACTGGATATTCGACGGAATCAATACCGAAACTATGTTGCACACGATAATCGATATGTAGAGAGTGTAGAGGATGAACCCTTTGCCGATGAGCTGGATAATGAGACCTATGGGAGTGATAGTGACGAGGAGGAGTTGCTATCTATGACACCGGTCTATTTAGAAGAGCCGGGATACAGCAGAGTGGAAGAGGAAGATATTACTGAGATAGGGAAGATTGATCTACGGGGCAGACGAGATATCAAAGAGGTTAATGTCTTAGTTGAAGATGTTGATATTTTAGTAGATTAGAAGAGAAGGAAGCATGAAAAAAAGAGTAATTGGGATAGTTTATCTATGGATAGGGGTGATGATGAGCGGTTGTATCATACCGCAGCCGACATTTACGGAGGAGGAGCAACAAATCAAATATCCGGTGGATAATAT
>JACXUN010000342.1 GCA_014763905.1 Campylobacterales bacterium | reverse complement strand
TACAAGGTTAATAGGCCGGATGTGTAAGAGAAGCAATTCTTTCAGCTGACCGGTACTAATAGGTCGTTCGTCTTTTTTTAGGCTCACCGCCTTATTAAGTATAAGCTGTGGAATGAAAGAGTAGTTACATGACAACTTAACAATGACAATACAATCTCAACACCCAGAGTGAAGATTACGTCGGTAGCTTTCACTCTGCGTGTTCAGGTGGCTATAGAGAGGGGGAAACGCCCGGTCCCATTCCGAACCCGGAAGCTAAGACCCTCTTCGCTCATAATACTGCACCTTTCAGGTGTGGGAACGTAGGTCGTTGCCTGGCCGTAGATTTCTCTTCTTTCTTTTAACAATAATCGTAATCCAATCACAAAACAACCTAATTCTCCATAGTTCAAGCTATTGAACCTTTGTGCCATCCGCCTCTTTGTCGCTATATTTTTGTTCTGATTAGGGAATGTAGATTTTATCTATCATCTCTTTGTATTCTCTCTGGCACTGACTATCAGAGGTGATCCCTCCACCGCTTTTATAGAGTAGCTTACCATCAATCTTTTCAATAAAACGTATCGCTACGGCACTGTAGAGGTTTTTTCCGTCAAAGTGACCGAATATCCCTGTGAAATAGTCTCGATCGTATCCTTCTACCTCTTGGATTATCTGAAGTGTTTTTTGTTTGGGTGTTCCACTGATACTCCCTGCCGGCAACAGTGCCAAGATCAATTCTTCAATATTCTCTTTCCAATTACTCTCTAGCACACCTGATATATGGGAACTCACTTGATGAAGTTTTTTCTCTCCTGTGTCAATCGTTGTGATATAACGGAACTTTTCCACACTAATATTTCTCGCGATTATCCCCAAATCATTTCGTAATAGATCAACGATCATGGTATGTTCGGCAAATTCTTTGGGATCGCTTAATATGATCTCAACGGCGTTTGGAAGCGATGCGTCGATTGTCCCTTTCATTGGGTAGGTGTGTATGGTATTGTCTTTTATTGTAATAAATGCTTCAGGGGAGAAGCAGACAAATTGCTCTTTCACTCTAAGTTTGTATGGAGCGTGAGCCATAGTATATATCTCTTGAAGAGTATAGGGTGAAGTGATCGGTGTGGGTTGTGTCAAATTGATAAGATAGGTAT
>JACXUN010000106.1 GCA_014763905.1 Campylobacterales bacterium | reverse complement strand
TACTAACCACACTTAACCTATTTTAGATAAAATACTCTCCTTAAAAACTTCTAAAAACCTCTACTCCAAAGAGAACGTATTTCTGCCCCATGCACTCAATCCATGAAATGGACGCTTGCGTTTGCATGGGGCAGAAATACGTTCTCTTTGGAGTAGGATAAAGGATTTTTGAAGTTATCTAATTAAAAATTTGGATAAAGTATATGGATTATTTACAGATAACCGGTGGTGCGAAGCTTAGCGGTGCCATTGATATTTCAGGAGCAAAAAACTCAGCTCTTCCGGTCATAGCCGCAACGATTCTTTCCGATCAGCCGGTCACCTTGACCAATCTACCTAATGTGGTGGATATTCGAACCCTCTTAAAACTCTTGACTATTTTAGGCGGAGAGGTTGAACATGAGGCAGAAACGGCTAAAATCAATAATGCAACGATGAACTCAACCAAAGCGGTCTATGAGATTGTGAGCAAGATGCGTGCTTCGATTTTGGTATTGGGTCCGTTATTGGCTCGATTTGGCGAGTGTGAGGTGAGTTTACCGGGTGGTTGTGCGATTGGACAGCGTCCGATTGATTTACACCTCAAAGCGTTAGAGGCGATGGGAGCCAAGATCGAGATCAAAGGCGGATATGTCAGAGCCGAAGCACCCGAAGGCGGACTCCACGGAGCCAAAATTGTTTTTGATAAGATTACCGTAGGCGGTACTGAAAATACGGTCATGGCTGCGGCTTTAGCTCACGGTAAGACCACCATCGTCAATGCCGCAAAAGAGCCGGAGATTACGCAGCTCTGCGAGATGATCGCCTCTGCCGATGTGAAGATTGAGGGGATAGGATCGAGTGAGATTACGATCGAAGGAACCGGCGGTAAACCGCTGATATTTAATGAACCGATTGAGATTATCCCGGATCGTATCGAAGCGGGAACCTATCTTTGTGCGGCTGCTATTACCGGATCGACAGTTACGCTTAATAAGGTCGATGCGGAACATATCAACGCCTCCCTTGCCAAGTTGGAATCTATGGGTTGTCGTTTTGATATAGCAGAAAACGCGATTACCATACACTCACCGGATCGACTCCGACCGGTCAATATCATTACGACCGAGTATCCGGGATTCCCGACCGATATGCAGGCTCAATTTATGGCATTGGCGACCATGGCGATTGGAGAAAGTATTATCGAAGAGCGTCTCTTTGAGAACCGCTTTATGCATGTTAGTGAGCTGAACCGATTGGGAGCCGATATCTGGCTCAAAGGAAACATCGCCGCCGTACGTCCGGTCGCTCAACTTTTCGGTGCGGATGTTATGGCGACCGATCTGCGGGCGAGTTCGGCGTTGGTTTTGGCGGCTCTGGTCGCTAAAGGGGTAACCAATGTCCGCCGTATCTATCATCTCGACAGAGGATATGATAATCTCGAAGGCAAACTCTCTCAACTCGGTGCAAAAATAGAGCGTCTGCGTGAATAGTGCAGAAACACACTCTTTGGAATAGAGATTTTTAGAGGTTCTCTCATTTAAATCTACTTTGCTATAATCCCATCACTATAAAAACTTCTCCCATTCAATTTTATACTCACGTATGTATTCCTACTCAGGAGAGTGGGAACGAGGAGTGCGGTAAGAAGTTTAAAAAAATTAGAAAAAGGCTTATCTATGGCAATTGAAACAATCAATTCAAGCGAAGAATTTAAAGCATTAGTCGAAGCAGTCAAAGCACAATCAGGTTACCGAGAGCCGATCGCATTTGGTATAGCACGAGTCGATCGAGGGCAGAAAAATGCCGATAAAGTACTCCAAGCCAACTATGCATTGATCAACTGGAAAGAGAATTTTGGTTCAGCGGCTGTATTTATCAAAGCCCTTCAAGAGGCACGATGTGAGGTGGATTTTAGCGGTTCGGAATTTGTAGCGACACTGAATGACAGCTTTGTCAACAATGCAATGGCGGCTTTTGCCCCGTATATCGGTGAAGCGACCGGTGAAGCACACAAAAATGTACAAGTAGTTAAAGCCCTTGCTGCGATGGAAGATGTGGCGAAAAACTTTAGAATTACTTTCCTGTTTGAAGATGCGGCACCACAGAGTGTAGAAGCGGTATACCTCAAATTGTACGCTCTTTCTCAAAGCAAAGCCGAATTACGCAAGATCAACCTCAACGGTGCATTTGGAATCCTCAGCAATGTGGCATGGGTCGGAAATAAACCGTATGAGTTGGAGTATCTTCGAGAAAACGAGATCGAGATGAAACTCAACGGAACCTTCCCAAATATTGACAGCGTTGACAAGTTCCCACGATACCTACAGCACATTATTCCAGCGGATAACACCCGAATCCTCGAAGCCAGCAAAGTCCGAATGGGTGCTCAATTGGCAGCCGGTACAACTGTTATGCCGGGTGCTTCATACATCAACTTCAATGCCGGAACCCTTGGACCGGTAATGGTAGAGGGACGAATCTCCAGTTCAGCGATCGTCGGTGCCGGTTCGGATGTCGGTGGAGGAGCGAGTATCCTTGGAGTGCTCAGCGGAACAGACGGTAATCCGATCTCTATCGGAGAAAACACGCTCTTGGGTGCCAACTCAACCTGTGGTATTCCACTTGGTGATGCGTGTATCTTGGATGGCGGTTTAGCGATCTTCGCCGGAACCAAAGTCAAAATCGCCCCGGAGCAATTAGAATTGATCCGAGAAGCGAATCCAAATGCCAAGCTTGATACCAAGACAACTTTTAGAGCTGATGAGCTTCAAGGATTAAACGGTCTTCACTTCCGACAAAACTCTATGACCGGTGAGTATGTCGTACGCCGAAGTACCCGAGAAGTCAAACTCAACGTTGATCTTCACTAAGAGTTTTTGATGGAAGAGTTAGACATTATCAAAAAGGTCTTTCTCCTTGCCGTTGCCAAACGAGAAGAGGGGGAGACGATGCAAGATACCATGGAGAGTCTGGTCAATACCGGTATGTTTGATATGAAAGAAGCCAAGCAGGTCTTGGCGGAACTGCGTGACTCCAAACATCTCATCGGGGACAATCTTTCGATGAGCGGAGTCATGGTCGCCAATGCAGCGGAGCAGGAATTTAAGCTGCAATAAGAAGGAGTACCATGCGAGTAGATAAATGGTTAGCTGCTGTCAATGTCATTAAACGCCGTACGATTGCTTCTGATATGGTCAAAAGCGGTGTCGTCTATGTCAATGGCACGAAAGCCAAAGCCAGTAAAAACGTCACCGTTGGAGATAAGATCACCATTGAATATCTCAAAGGTGCCAGAGAGTACGAAGTGCTTAAAATTCCGGCGACTAAGACCATTCCCAAAAGTCATAAAGAGGAATATGTCAAGGAGCTGTAGGGGCAATCCCTTGTGGTTGCCCAAGCGTTTTTATGTTACCATAACCGATTAGCAATTATTGGAGAATATGATGAACACTACCCAAGCACAATTTGAAAAATTATTCAATAACCAATTATCAACCGAAGAAGCCCGCCATTTTTTAATCGAACTTTATGAAAAAGGGGAAACCGCCGAAGAGATTGCCATCGCCGCCTCGGTTATGCGTGAACACTCGATCAAACTCCCTATCTCTGAAGAGCTGCAAGCCAAAGCAATTGATGTCGTGGGTACGGGAGGGGATAAGAGCGGGAGCTTTAACATTTCGACGACAGTATCGCTTTTATTGGCTTCCTTAGGTTCAATCGTTGCCAAACACGGAAACCGAAGCATTACCTCTAATTCCGGTTCTGCCGATGTATTAGAAACGCTGGGTATTAATTTGAATCTCACACCCAAACAGCAGGTCAAGATGCTGGAAGAGACCGGTTTCTGTTTTATTTTTGCGATGCATCATCATCCGGCGATGAAACACATTATGCCGATTCGTAAATCGATTGATCATCGAACGATCTTCAATATCCTCGGACCGTTGACCAATCCGGCAGGAGCGAGAAAGTATCTGCTGGGGGTTTTTGCACCGGAGTATATTGAACGTATGGCAAAAGCATTGGTGGAGTTGAATGCTTCACGGGCTTTTGTGGTGAGCAGTAATGATGGCATGGATGAAATATCTTTAGCAACCACAACCCCATTTGCGTATGTTGAAGGCGGGATTGTCTCTCAAGGCGTTATTGATCCGCAAGCTTTTGGTTTTAAACAGGCTCCTAAAGAAGCAATTTTAGGGGGCAGTGCGAGTGACAATGCCCAGATCACACGAGAGATTTTTGCCGGTGAAGCGGATGATGCCAAGCGTGATATTGTCATTCTCAATGCCGGATTTGCACTCTTTGCCGATGGCAAAGCACGGGATATCCAAGAGGCGTTTGAAATGGCTCGGCATGGGATTGAGAGTGGAAAAGCACGGCGACATTTGGACGTGATTGCTACGGTGTCGAATAGCTTGTAGGTGTGACCGTGTCACACGTCACATCTGGGTTAAAAATAAGATGCCAATTTTGAATATCCAAGTTATCCCAAATTTGGTTTTGACGTGTGACATGGTCACACCTACGGAGAGGTAATGAAAGAAATCATCGCATCGTTAGATGAAATAAATAAAGTAGCTGATTATCTAATAGAAACAATTCCGGATAATGCCATCGTCTTTCTAATCGGCAATCTAGCCGCCGGGAAAACCACATTGACCTCCAAAATTGTCAAAGCCAAAGGCATCACCTCTACAGTCACCTCACCGACCTTTTCACTCCAAAATTGCTATGGCGATCAACTCTATCATTATGATCTCTATCGGATTGATCATCAGGAGTTCATGGAGTTGGGGCTTTTTGAAGAGTTTGAGAAATGGGGTTGGCATCTGATCGAGTGGGGGAGTGATGAGCTGAAAGCGTTTTTACTCACAGTCGGGTATGAACTCTATACCATCACCATTGAGCCGATTGATCATAAACGCAAATATACCATAGAAAAAAATAGTTAGAAAAGAAGAGTTGATGCACACTTTAGAAGCCAAACATTTATCCAAAACGATTAAAAAGACACAGATTATCCATGACGTATCGGTTATGGTTCACTCCAAAGAGATTGTTGGACTCTTAGGACCTAATGGAGCAGGGAAGAGTACCTCCTTCTATATGATCTGCGGGGTCACCGATGTGAGCAACGGCAATGTCTATCTGGATGATCAAGATATCACCAATATGCCGCTCAGTGCGAGAGCCAAGCTGGGGATCGGATATCTACCGCAAGAGTCCAGTATCTTCAAGGATTTGACCGTCGAAGAGAATCTGCTCATGGCAGCCAAAGCGATGAAATTGGATGAGAAGATGGCTTTAGAGCGGATTGAGAATCTACTTGATCTCTTTAATATTGAGCCGATTCGTAAACGATATGGGATTCAGCTGAGCGGCGGGGAGCGTCGGCGTGTGGAGATTGCGAGAGCTTTGGTAGCACAGCCAAAGTTTTTGTTACTGGATGAACCGTTTGCCGGAGTTGATCCGATTTCGGTAGAGGATATCCAAAGTATCGTGAAACAGTTGATTACCTTGGATATGGGGGTGTTGATCACCGACCATAATGTACGAGAGACGTTAGGAATCTGTGACCGGGCGTATGTCATGCGGAGTGGTGAGATGCTCGCAAGCGGAACGAGTGAAGAGATCATGCATGATGAGAATGTGCGTAAATATTATTTGGGAGAAAACTTTAGTTTTTAACCTGAGTTCGACGGGATATCATAGTCACAGCTTTACGAGGTTTTTTGTAGGCAAAGTCAAATTTTTGCGGGACTAACGAGTTAATTCAAAA
>JACXUN010000341.1 GCA_014763905.1 Campylobacterales bacterium | reverse complement strand
CGCCAAAAAGTTTTACCAGCCAATCATCCAGATTTGATAAATTCTAAAGAGGCATTGGAGATTATAAAGTCTAAGATGTGACTTTACCCTCCAATGGGTATCCCTACCCATCAAATCCTATCTTTTTCGTACCATTTTCTAAGCCATCTATCCAACGGATACATAAGCCGATAAATCGCAGGAACAACCAACAAAGCCAATATCGTAGAGCTTAAAAGCCCTCCAATAATCGCCCAAGCCATCGGAGAGTTAAGTTCATGTCCAGCACCTTGACCCAACGCCAAAGGCAACATCGCACCCACCATCGCAAAAGTTGTCATGATAATAGGTCTAAGTCGTTTTTGTCCAGCTTCAAGCAAAGCATCATTGACACTTTTCCCATCATGAACGGCTCTATTGGCAAAGTCAACGATAAGAATCGAGTTTTTACCTACCATCCCAAGGAGCAAAATCAAACCTATCATAACAAAAAGAGAAAAATTATTACCACTAAGTCCAAGAGCCAAGATAACTCCAGTTAACGCCAACGGCATCGTCACCATAATAATAATTGGTTGAATCAATGACTCATACAATGCAGCGAGGATAAGATATATCAACACTACCGCTAAAAGTGTCGCTGAACCAAAATTGGACGCTGTTTCAGCCATCCGTTCAGCATCTCCACCCAACTTATAAGTGTATCCTTGTGGCATAACTTTATCTATCTTTGCGGTTAATTCATCAATAATATTTTTAAGCGACACACCTGAAAGGTTTGAAGTCACCAAAATTTTCCGCTCTCTATCGTAGTGATTGACCGATGCCACTCCACTATCTTCTTTAAAATCTATCAATCCATCTACAAACGCACTCTCACCATTTGGCAACTTTATCTGTAACTGTTTTAGAGTATCTATGGTTGAACGAGACTCATCATCAAAACGAATGGTAACATCATACTCTTTTCCACCCTCTTCAAAATCACTAATCTTATTTTCACCAGAATAAATGGCTACTAAAAGATTGGCGATGGAAGCTGGTTGAACGCCAAGCATCGACGCATTTTCACGATTGACCGATATCTTAATCTCAGGTTTACCTGTCTCATAATCTCTATCCACATCGGCACTCCCTTTGATATTTTTGAGTATATCCATAACC
>JACXUN010000105.1 GCA_014763905.1 Campylobacterales bacterium | reverse complement strand
AATTAATATATATTATTATATAATTGGGGCTATGAAAAATATACGAGATACTTTATCGATAAACGATAAATCCATAACAATTACTAACAAATATATTACCGATGAACTTTACCACTTCGTCCCTAAAATTGATTTAACCCTTTTTATACTTTCTATCGTTTTTCTCTACTTTTTCTGGACCAGTTTAGAGAATCATGCGGTAGTGATGGGATGGTTCATCTTAACACAAATTTTGATCCTCTCTAAGATTCATGATTTTGTTCAATATAACCAAAAAGAGAAACGAACGCATCCACCATTCTTCTCATGGTACCAAAAATTTCACATCAAATCGTTGCTTAATGCCATGCTATGGGGTCTGCTTCCGATTCTGTTTCTTAATGAACTCAACGGTTACAGTCAATTCTTTTTGATCCTTTTGATTGTCGGTTTTGCCGGTGGGGTAGCGGGATTTTTACCCGATTTTCGTATCGCGTTTCCATCTATTACGATTCTGCTGGTGCCACTGATTGTCAAGATACATTTTCTGGATGATTTTGAACATGGTGTCGTATTGCAGTGTCTGCTTCTGATCTTTTATGCACTGCTGATCCTCTCGAATCGTCGGCTCAACCATCTAAATCAGCAGATTTATCACAATCGGGTACGCTACGAATCTGCCAATGAACGGCTCACCCGTAAAGAAAATAAACTCAAATCCCTTTTGGATCAAGCACCTATTGGTATCTTCTACTACGATACCCATCTCAAAATTATTAACTATAATAAACCGTTCCAAAAAATACTGGGGGTCGATAAAGACCTGACCGGCTTTGATCTTAATAAGCTCAAAGACAAAAAAGCACTCAAAGTGATGGAAGAGGTACTGATCAATCATGTCAAGCAAGAGTCATTTGGCTCCTACAACTTCTCTTATCAAGATGAAACCATCTGGGTCGAGCTCGCTTGTAGTCCGATTACCGAAAAAAATGGAGTGGTACGTGGAGGAATCGGTATCGTCGAAAACAAAACCATCGAACACCAAGCTTATGAGCAGATCAACTATATCTCCTTACATGACAGTCTCACTCAGCTTCCAAATCGGCGATACTATATTAACTTCATGCAAGATCTTATCCATTCGGATAAAAATCAGACGCACTACTCGGCACTGCTCTATATGGATCTCAATCGCTTCAAGCAGATCAATGATACCTTTGGGCATTTGATAGGGGATAAGTTGCTGTTGGATGTCGCCAAACGGTTTGACTCAATGAAGATCAAACACTCCTTCCTGTCTCGATTGGGCGGTGATGAGTTTATTATGGTATTGCCCTTTATTTCTGATAATCCAGCCATTACTGAAGCCGAAGCGGCTGAAGTGGCCGGTAGGATTAAAGAGATGCTGCACCATGTATTTGAGATCGAAGGGCTTAATCTCTATATGACCACCAGTATCGGTATCGTGATTATCGAACCAAAGACCGATGATATCGATAGTATTATACGTCAAGCCGATATGGCAATGTATCAAACCAAACGGGAAGGTCAAGACAATATCAGCTTCTACGATAAACAGCTAGATTTAGAACAGCAAGAGTTAACCTCTCTTCAGCAAGATCTCAATCATGCCATCAAGAACAATGAGCTGGCTCTCCACTATCAACCGATTGTTCATATCAGCAATGATAAACTGATCGCGGTTGAAGCCCTCGTGCGATGGGGACATCCGACTAAGGGATTGATTATGCCGGATCAATTTATTCCGATGGCAACCGATTCGGGGCTCATCAATAAAGTGGGCTGGTGGGTTGTCAATGAGGTGTGCCGTCAATTGACCGAATGGAAAGCCAAAGATCTCATCAACTTTGAATACGTGGCGATTAATATCAATGCCCGTCAGTTGCATGAAGTCAACTTCTCTGAACATATCGAAAAGTGTATCCTCAAATACAATATCGATCCGTCGTTAATCAAACTCGAAGTGACAGAAACGACACTGATTGACAGCTTTTCTAAAACGCAGCAGATTGTCAAAGATTTACGTTCACGGGGAGTGGAGTGTAGTATCGATGATTTCGGTACCGGATACTCTTCACTCTCGTATCTCAAAAAACTCTCGTTTAAAGTGTTAAAGATCGATCAAGTCTTTATCGCAGATATTTTACACAATCGAGATGATCAAGAGTTGGTCAAAAGCATTATCGGTATCGGTAAACAGTTTCACTACAATATTATTGTGGAGGGGATTGAGACAGAGGAACAGAAGCAGAAAATTTTGGAGATCAGCAAAGATGTATCCTATCAAGGATATCTCTGTAGCCGACCGATTCCGCCGAAAGATTTTGAGGAGAGGTTTCTCTAGGGTAGATATGTTCCAATTGTAGGAACTTGATTAGGAACCGGAGGCTTCAGCCCCGAAAAAGCGAAGCTAAAGCTTTCGATTCCTAGTTCTTAGGCGAAACTTTTGAGTTCGCTTTCCACTTTTTCCATCTTTTGGGTAGCATCTTCTAAGGCTTTGCGATTTTCGGCAATAACCTGCTCTGGTGCATTGGCTACGAATTTTTCATTATTGAGCATACCGCTGAGTTTATTGATCTCTTTTTCAAGTTTCTCTTTCTGTTTGGTTAGTTTACCGATAATGGCACTGAGGTCGATCTCCTCAGTCGGGATGTAGACTTCCAGGTTGTCACTGACATCAGTTACGGCATTGTCCACTTTTGCTTCTACAAACTCGATCGATTCAACTTTGGCAAGTTTTTCAATAAACGGTTTGGCAACCTCTTGATCGAATGGTTGATTGACCTTTACATAGGCTTTGGCTATCTTGAAGTTCCCCATGTCGATAATGACTTTGGCACGTCGGATTGCGGTGATTGCCTCTTCAATAATCGCAAACATCGATTCTGCTTCGTTATCCACTTTGATCGATTTAGGGAATTTCATAATCATGACTGATTCACCGCCGTTTTCAAGTTCGGTTCCCGAAAGCTTATGATACAGATGTTCCGAGATAAACGGCATAAACGGAGAGGTCATCTTCAGTGTCTCTTTGAAGATTGCACCCAATTCCGTAATAGAATCTTTGGAGGCTTTGGCATACTCGATACCCCAGTCACAGAACTCATTCCAGACAAATCGATAAAGGTTGCTGGCAGCTTCATTGAACTTATAGGTTTCAAGCGTATCACGAACCTCGTTGACGGCTCTTGCTAATCGACTCTGCATATAGCGTCCCAGTGGAGTTTGCACTTCGATATCTTGGAGATCGGCAAAGGTATCGACATTAAGCTGCAAGAAGTTGGAGGCATTATAAAGCTTATTGGTAAAGTTTCTAAACTGCTCCAGGTTTTTGGCTCCCAGCTTGATATCTCGTCCCTGTACCGCCAAAAATGCCAAGGTAAATCGGATAATATCGGCACTATGCTCTTCGACCATATCGAGTGGATCGATCACGTTCCCTTTGGATTTACTCATCTTGGCACCGTGTTCATCCCGTACCAACGCGTGCATATAGATATCTTTGAACGGCAGCTGCCCCATAAAGTGTTCACCCATCATCATCATACGGGCAACCCAGAAGAACATAATATCAAAACCTGTAATCAACAGAGAGTTTGGATAGAAATCTTTTAAGTCATTTGCTGTGAAGGTTTCATCCATTTTGCCGTTATTCCCCCATCCCAGTGGAGAAAATGCCCAGAGTGCCGACGAGAACCAAGTATCAAGTACATCGGGGTCTTGATAGATCGCTTGACTCGCACAGTGTGGACACGCTTCTGGTTCATCCTGCTTGTCTGCCCACTGATGCCCGCAATCCTCACAATAAAAGACCGGAATACGATGTCCCCACCAGAGCTGCCGGGAGATACACCAATCTCTGAGTTCATCCATCCATGCCCGATACGAATTTAACCAGTGTGGCGGATGAAATTTCGCCTCTCCGGCATAGGTCTTCTCGATCGAACTTTTCGCCACTTCGCTTCGTACAAACCACTGCTTGGAAATATACGGCTCTACAATATTTTTACATCGATAGCAGTGTCCGACTTGATGGGTATGCTCTTCGATCTTGACTATATACCCTTCAGCTTTGAGTTTCTCGACAATCGGTTTACGCGCTTCGAGACGTTCCATTCCGGCAAACTCGCCGCAGTATTCGTTAAGTATCCCTTTTTCATCAAATACGGTGATAAACTCCAAATCATGCCGTTTACCCACTTCGTAGTCGTTCTGGTCATGAGCCGGTGTCACTTTCACGATACCGGTTCCAAACTCTCTGTCAACATACTCGTCGGCAATAATCTTGATCTTTCTATCGGTTAACGGCAGTACGACCTCTTTGCCGATAATATTTTGATACCGCTCATCTTCAGGATGCACCATGATCGCCGTATCTCCGAAATAGGTCTCCGGTCGGGTCGTTGCTACCGTGACATATCCGCTTCCGTCTGCAAAGTGATAGTTCATATGGTAGAACTTACCATTGACCTCGTCATGTTCTACTTCGATATCACTCAATGCCCCATCATGCGTACACCAGTTGACCATGTAGTTGTTTTGGACGATCACCCCCTCATTATAGAGATGGACAAATGCCTCTTTGACCGCCTCTTTGAGTCCCTCATCCATCGTAAACCGTTCACGGCTCCAAGCAGGACTCACCCCTAAGGTTCGCATCTGATGTATAATGGTACCTCCGGAATAGGCTTTCCATTTCCAGACGCGATCTAGGAACTTTTCTCGTCCTAACTCCTCTTTGGTCAACCCTTCTGCTAGTAGTTGTTTTTCTACGACATTTTGCGTGGCGATTCCGGCATGATCCGTTCCCGGCTGCCAGAGGGTTTTGTATCCGTCCATTCGTTTGTATCGGGTGATAATATCTTGGAGTGTGAAAGTGAGGGCATGTCCGATATGTAAGCTTCCCGTTACATTCGGTGGAGGCATCATAATAGCAAAGTTTTTACCCGCTTCTTGGATCGCTTGGTTACCGTCTATCTCAAAGTATCCGCGATCTTCCCAAATCTTGTAGTACTTGGCTTCTGTCTCTTTTGGATTGTATACATTTTTCTTTGCTGTTTTGCTCATTGCTTATCCGTCATAATTTATAATAACCTCAAAAAGCTTGTAGTTTTAATCCATTCTTAAATTACAAAAACTGTAAAAGAACCTAGGAAACCAAAGCTTTAGCCCCGAAAAATGCCAAAATTGATTGTTTTTACACTCATATGGCGTGGCTAAAGCCCACGATTCCTAAAAATACATCTTCTTTCACGATCGAACAAGAAAAGAAATAAACTTTTAGAGGTCTATTTTGGACGCGATTATAGCAAAAAGGTACTTAATGGGTTAACTCGGATTAGCCTAAATCAGCTCCGAGAGAGCATCCTTCTATCTTCTCGACACGACCAGTATGCCGTCCCCCCTCAAATGAGGTATTACAAAAGGCATCAATCATACTCTCAACCACCCCTTTACCCACAACCCGTTCACCAAAACATAAGATATTGGCATCGTTATGAGCCCGTGCAGCTGAAGCCGTATAGGCATCATGACAGAGAGCGGCACGAATCCCCGGTACTTTATTGGCAGCAATAGAGATACCGATGCCGGTACCGCAGATCAAAATGCCGAAGCTTCCCTCATCGTCAATCACCGCATTGGCACACTTCTTAGCAAAGTCTGGATAATCAACCCGATCATCGCTATCGGGTCCCAAATCAATAATCTCATGTCCCAATGATCGGACATACGCTTTGGTAAACTCTTTGAGAGCAAAACCGGCATGATCGGTTGCGATATAAAACTTCAT
>JACXUN010000104.1 GCA_014763905.1 Campylobacterales bacterium | reverse complement strand
GCCTATTTTTAGGCTTCCCCTCGGGTTTTACGAGGTTTCCCATAGACTGCGTTAGATTTTTTTGAATTAGCTTTAGCTAGTCCTGCAAAAATCTGCCTTGCCTATGAAAAACCTCGTAAAACTGTGACTATAATACTCCGTCGAACTCAGGTTAATAACCTAGATTATAGGAGTGGTAGATGAAATTCGTATCTATTATTATTGGCAGTAAGAGCGATTATGAGGTAATGCAAGAGTGTGCAGCAACCTTGCAAAAATTTGGCGTACCGTATGAGTTGATTATCTCTTCAGTACATCGAAGTCCGGAACGAACCAAAAATTATATTAAAGAAGCAGAAGCCAAAGGGGTTCAGGTCTTTATCGCGGCAGCAGGTATGGCAGCTCACCTTGCCGGTGCTTTGGCAGCGACAACAACCAAACCGGTATTGGGTGTTCCAATGGCGAGTGGTGAACTTCGAGGAGAAGATGCTTTGTTGAGTACCGTAATGATGCCGGCAGGTATGCCGGTAGGTACAGTAGCAATCGGTAAAGCTGGAGCTCAAAATGCGGCGTATTTAGCGATCCAAATCATGGCACTGCAAGATGATGAACTCAAAATCAAACTTCAAGAAGACCGAATCAGCAAAGCCAAAAAAGTAGAGCTTGATTCGAGTACGGTAGAGGTTATTCTCTAAAATGAATAAGCCACAAAAATCAGTTATCCTTTTTACCAGTCCCTCTTGTGTATGGTGTACGCGAGCCAAAGCCTACTTCAAAAACAAAGGGATTAAGTTTAAAGCCATTGATGTCACCAAAGATCCCAAAGCTGAAATGGACTGCCGACGCAAATGTCGAGGGTTACCCGCAATCCTCATCGGCGGAACCAAATGGATTTGCGGCTTTGACCAAAAACAAATCGAGAAAGCGTTAGGGCTGTAAACTCTCGTTCCCAAGCTCCAGCTTGGGAACGCATATATGTATATATGACTCTATTAAGGTAGATTTATATATATGGTATACTCTTCAAAGAGCAATAATTAGGATAAATAGATGGAACTCCAGTTAAAAAATATCGGAATGATTAAAGAAGCTAATATTAAGTTAGATGGGCTTACGGTCATTGCTGGGGAGAATGATACGGGGAAGAGTACGGTTGGGAAGGCATTATATCTACAATTAAAATTTCTTGCTTCTTTCAATATGAAAAGTAATTTGTCTAAAAAATTAATTAAATTGATTTTTGAGAATCAAATTAGTAGTGATGGAAATATTGTTTTTAAATTTAATGGTAAGGAGTTAAAGTGCTAACATTTAGTCAACTACTACTAAAACTACAACAGTTCTGGGCAGAGCAGGGGTGTAATATTGTACAGCCTTATGATATCCCAGCAGGGGCAGGAACATTTCACCCGGCGACATTACTCCGAAGCTTGGATAGTAAACCGTGGAGTACAGCCTATGTGGCTCCGTCACGACGACCGACGGATGGACGATACGGAGAGAATCCGAATCGATTGGGAGCCTATTATCAGTTTCAGGTGCTTATCAAACCAAGTCCCGATAATATCCAAGAGTTGTATCTGAAATCACTCGAATATTTAGGACTTAATCTCCAAGAACACGATATCCGTTTCGTGGAAGACAACTGGGAATCTCCGACACTTGGAGCGTGGGGGCTTGGTTGGGAAGTGTGGTTGGATGGAATGGAAGTGACGCAGTTCACCTATTTCCAACAGGTCGGGGGTATCGCGTGTGATCCGGTAGCGGTGGAGATTACCTATGGTACGGAGCGATTGGCGATGTATCTCCAAGGCGTAGAGTCGGTCTTTGACATCGTCTGGAATACCAATGGTGATGAGGTGACCACCTATGCGGATGTGCATAAAGAGAGTGAGTATGAGTTTAGTAAGTACCATTTTGAAGTTGCCAGTGTAGAAAAGCTGTTAAAAGATTTTGACGATGCCAGTGAGGAGTGCAAAATCTGTTTAGAGGCAGGGTTGCCATTACCGGCGTATGATCAGTGTATGGTGGCTTCTCATGCGTTTAACGTTTTGGATGCTCGTAAAGCGATCTCTCAGGCACAGCGTCAGAACTATATCTTGAAGGTGCGGGAGTTGTCTAAAGGGTGTGCGGAGCTTTATAAAGAGCAAGAGCCGGAACGTAATGCTCGTGTTAAGGGGTAAGCGTAGGGTTGGTTTACCGACCATCAAAAGGTCGATAAGTTAACCCTACGGGATGATCAATGAAAACTATAGAGATATATGAAAAATTAAATGCAATAAGTCCCTTTGAACTCCAAGAGAAATGGGACAATTCCGGACTTCTCATCGGCGAGATGGAACGTGAAGTGAGTCACATCGTCGTGGCATTGGATGTTGATGAAGCGATGCTTTTAGCGGCACAAGAGGATACGCTTTTTATTATCCACCATCCGCTGATTTTCTCAAGGCTTAAAGCGTTGGACTTTTCGATTTATCCGGCAAACTTACTGGAGATTATGGTACAGAAGCGGCTATCACTTATTGCGATGCACACCAATTTTGATAAAACACATCTCAATCGTTATGTATTTGAAGAGGTACTGGGCTTTACACAATCAGCTCAACGTGATTTTATCTGCAAGTGCGAAGGATCGTGGAGCAAAGAGGAGCTGCTGAACCATTTGAAAATCAAATTGGGATTGGAAAAACTGCGAGTGGTATCTCCTAAAAATAAGATAAGCTCTATCGCCCTAACAACGGGAGCTGGAGCTTCATTGATGGATGAGGTTGAAGCGGACTGTTTTTTGACCGGTGATATCAAATATCATGATGCGATGAAAGCGATGAGTCAGAATTTGATGATGGTTGATATCGGTCACTATGAAAGTGAACGATTCTTTGTAGCGGTGATGGTGCGTGAGTTGGAAAATTTAGCACTTTCTGCTATAATTGTGAATTCTAAAAACCCGTTTGATTTGGTTTGAATTTTTTTAACTACAAACAACCCCTGAAACTCCTAAAGGATAGAGATTGAATAGACATTTAAATGAGTTGATAGAGCTTTCACAACTGGATAAAGCGATTGATGATTTTAACCCTTTGATTGAAGCTGCTCAGAAAAAAGTGGCAAAAAAAGTAGCAAAGCGTGATGAGATAGCTGCAAAAATTACCGAGCTAAGCGGTCAAATTGAAGATACTGTAGCAAAAATCACTGCGTATGAGAATCAAATTCGATCACTCAATGATCAGCTAGTACACAATACAGCCAAAGAGAAAGCTGTCAAAAACGAAAAAGAGGCACAGGCTTTACAGATGGAATGGGAGCTGGCAAAAGAGAAGCTGGGTTATGCCAATGAAGAGATTAATCGATTAAATAAGGTACTCGAAGCAAGAAAATCAGTACTGGCTGATACAAGTGAGCAGCTGGATAAAGCGGAAGAAGAAGCCTCTAAAATCTCTAAAGAGGTTGAGGCTAAAATGAGTTCTATTGAGGATGATAAAGCTAAACTTTTTGCACAACGTGAAAGCAAAACCATTAGCTTGGATCAGAAAATACTCTCATTCTATGAGAAGATTCGTATCTGGGCAAAAAACAGTGCGGTTGTTCCGGTTCGTAAGCAGGCGTGTTACGGGTGTTATATGAAGATTAACGATTCGGCGTATGCAGAATTGATTAAGTCCGAAGAGATTATCACCTGTCACCATTGTGGTCGTATCCTCTATATTGAACCGCAAGTTATAACAAGCGACGCATAAGGGGAGACTTTGAGAGGAGGTGTTTGGGATAAAGCTTTTTTTATCCTCTATAGTCTCGTACTATTGATATTCTATATCATAGCACTTCCAATTCTTTTGTTCCTCTCCAAAAAAAAAGAGAAGTATAAGTACTCAATCCCTGCACGATTTTTTTTAACTCAAAATCCCCCTTTAGCACCGAATGGTATCTGGTTTCACTCCTGTAGCTTTGGAGAAGCACGAGCTATCTATCCGATACTAGAGAGCCTTCCGAATGATAAGTTGCGATTGACTACCACCACACAGACCGGTTTTGAGGCGATAGTGAAGAAGCAGCCTGACCAAAGCCGCTATCTGCCATTTGAACCGTTGTTGTTTCAATGGCTCAGACCGCAAAAAGTTTTGGTAGTAATGGAAGCAGAGTTTTGGTATCTGTTGTTTGCATTGGCTCAGAATCGGGGAGCCAAAACGCTATTGATCAATGCCCGAATGAGTGAGCGTTCTTATCCCAAATATAAACGGGTTGCTTGGCTCTATCGGCGGATTTTTGCTTATATTGACGAGGTGTATGCTCAAAGTGATCAAGACAAAGCATATCTGGAGTCTCTGGGAGCAAAAAATGTTCGCGTTATCGGTAATATCAAATTAGCCAATATCCCCACCCCGACTAAGCAGCTTTCTAAACCGAAAGCGTTATTGATCTGTGGGGCGAGTACCCATGAAGGGGAGGAACGATTGATATTAGACGCTTTTGTGGCGTTTAAAAAAGAGCATCCGGATTCTCGTCTTGTCATTGTTCCTCGGCATCCTGAACGTTTCGAGAAAGTGAAACAGATGGTTAAAAATTTTGCGAAGGAGCATCGCTTAACGACCCATAACTTTTCGGACAATGAAGCATTCAATTCCGATATCGTAGTAGTTGATCTCTTGGGTGAATTGGTCAATATCTATGCGATTAGCGATATCGTGATACTGGGCGGTGCCTTTGAAAAAGTCGGCGGACACAATGCCGCCGAAGCCGCTCAGTTTGGATGTAAAATCATCTCGGGAGAACACTACTTCAATCAGCGGGATGTTTTCAATATGATTGAAGGAATTGCGATCGTCACACGGGAAAATTTAGCCAGACGATTGCAACAGCACGCCCAATTGATCCCGACCAAAATCAAACAACGAACCGATATTCAACTGATACTCGATTCGATTCAAGAAGAATTAAAAAAGTGAAAATAGATGGAACAAGCCTTTAAACTACTAGCCCAGCAAGAACAGATCTCCAATAAAAAAGCCAAAGAGCTTATCGATCGGGGATTGGTCTATGTCCTCGATCGCAAAGTCAAGATCGCCCGAGCGGAGATGTCGGAAGATACCCGTTTCCGAATTGAGCGAACGGACAATGTCGATATCATCTATCAAGATGAGAATATCATTGCGATCAATAAACCGGCACTGATCGACAGCTACGATATCCAAGATGCGATAGAGGGAGCCGAACTGCTTCACCGACTTGACCGTGATACCTCAGGGGTTTTGCTCTTGGCACGCAATGAAGCGTTTCTAAAAAAAGCGGTGGAGCAGTTCAAGCAGCGTAAAGTCAAAAAGACTTATACCGCTTGGGTTGAGGGGGTTTTCTATGAAGAGGTGAAGATCGATACGCCGATTGTGACCCATAAGCGGGGCGGTAAAGCCTTTTCCAAAATCGATTTGAAGCAAGGAAAACCGGCGGTGAGTATCGTCAGACCATTAGAGATTCAAGGAAAGAAGTCCAAAGTCGAAGTGGAGATCATGACCGGTCGGACACATCAGATTCGTGTCCATTTATCCAGTATCGGTCATCCGGTAGTAGGAGATGAGCGTTACGGTTCGGTGACCCGTTCTCGACGAATTTTACTCCATGCCCAATCCATTTCACTATTGGATTACAGTTTTGAAGCCCGAGAGCCAAAAGATATCGAAAAGTATAAATAAGGAGTCAGCATGGTTGAGAATGAGAGTCCACTCTATTAACCTGAGTTCGACGGGATATCATAGTCACAGAAGCCTAAAAATAGGTAAGATTTGAAAAATCAAAATTCGTAGGACTAGCCGTAGCTAATT
>JACXUN010000340.1 GCA_014763905.1 Campylobacterales bacterium | reverse complement strand
TGAATTAGCTACGGCTAGTCCTACGAATTTTGATTTTTCAAATCTTACCTATTTTTAGGCTTCTGTGACTATAATACTCCGTCGAACTCAGGTTAATAAGAGGACAGCCAATGGGTATAGCCATAATGACATCCGGCGGAGATTGTGCCGGGATGAATCCGGCAATCAAACAGTTTGTCGACTACTGTTACGATAGAGGGGTACAGCCCTATTTTATCTATGATGGATTAGAGGGGTTGATCGATGATGCGATTGAACCGGCAAATTATACCGATGTCGCCGGTATAATGCATGAGGGGGGAACCATGATCCGATCTTCCCGTTCTAAACGTTTTTTTGAATATCAATATAGAAAACAAGCCTATGAGAATCTCCAAAAACACAATATCGACAAAGTGGTCATCCTCGGCGGTGACGGCTCCTTTAGGGCTTTGGATCAATTTCACAAAGATTTCGGTATCAACTTTGTCGGTATCCCTTCTACCATTGACAACGATATCTTCGGAACTGACTACTGTCTAGGAGTCGATACGGCTCTCAATATGATCCGTCAAGCGACCGATGCGGTACGCGATACCTCTGCTTCCTTTAGAAGAGCCTGTGTCATTGAGACCATGGGACGGGACTGTGGTTATCTCGCACTGGTCTCAGCGATAACTTGTGGAGCAGAAGTGTGTATTATCCCGGAACTGCAATATGATCTGAAAAGCTTAGGCGAACGACTCAAAAAAGAGTTGGCCCAAGGTCGTAAATATATCGTCTGTGTCGTGGCAGAAGGAACCAAAAATACGCAAGAGATCGTCCACTGGTTGGAAGAAGATGTCGGAATAGAGACCCGAGCTACCATATTAGGTCATATTCAGCGGGGAGGAAATCCTACAGTTTTTGATCGGCTTATGGCATCAGAGTTTATCAGCTACGCTGTTGAGTATCTCTTATCACACCAAAAAAGCAGTGCGGTAGTGGTCTATAAAGCGTGTCAATTTGAATTTGTCTCTATCGACTATGTCAACTCGGGAAAATATCAGATCAAAGAGGAGCTGCTTCAATTAGCCAAAAGATTAGTTGTTTAGTGCCTCATTCTTGTGGTATAATATACAATCAATTAATGGAGGCTAATTTATGGGAACTGTACTGCACGCTAACGCCAAGACAA
>JACXUN010000339.1 GCA_014763905.1 Campylobacterales bacterium | reverse complement strand
TACTAGATTTAAGCATTGCGAAGTGAGTTTGCCTGGAGGATGCGCTATAGGACAAAGACCTATAGATATGCACTTAAAAGCCCTTGAACAAATGGGAGCAGTAATTGAGATAAAAGGCGGATATGTTAGAGCTGATGCGCCAAACGGTCTCAAGGGAGCTAAAATAGAGTTTGACAAGATCACAGTAGGCGGAACTGAAAATATAGTTATGGCAGCAGCGCTTGCACACGGAACTACAACAATCATGAATGCTGCGCTTGAACCTGAAGTTGTTCAACTGTGCGAAATGATAAGAGATGCCGGTGTGGATATACAAGGCATTGGAACAAGCGAGCTTACTATAAGAGGAACGAACGGCGTTCCTCTTGAGTTTAAAACAACCGATATTATTCCTGATAGAATTGAAGCAGGCACTTACCTTTGTGCAGCAGCTATAACACACTCAGACATTACGCTTAAAAAAGTCAATATAGAACATATAAAATCCCCTATCGCAAAACTGGAAAAAATGGGATGTACATTTGATTTCCAAGACGATAATATCACTATACATTCTCCGGAAATTATCAAACCGATACATCTTATCACTACTGAATATCCAGGTTTTCCAACTGATATGCAAGCGCAATTTATGGCAGTCGCAACGATTGCGGACGGAGAAAGTATCATAGAAGAGAGGCTCTTTGAAAATCGATTTATGCATGTAAGTGAACTTAACCGTTTGGGTGCCGATATATGGCTAAAAGGATCTCTTGCGGCTGTTCACGGCGTAAAAGAGTTAAACGGCGCCGATGTTATGGCAACTGATCTTAGAGCCAGCTCGGCTCTTGTGCTTGGCGGACTGGCTGCAAATGGAATAACAAATGTTAGAAGAATATATCACCTTGACCGCGGATATGACAATTTAGAGGGTAAGCTTTCTGGACTTGGAGCAAAAATAACAAGAAAAAAAGGTTAATTTTTGAAGCTTGAAATAGAAAGAAAGTTTTTAGTAGATACGAGTAAATTGCCGAAACTCAACAATGGTATTAAAATAAGACAGGGGTATTTGTTGCCGCACTCTCCCAGTATAAGAGTGAGAGTAGCGGGTGTCAAAGCATTTCTTACAATAAAAGGCAAACCTCAAAATCATATATCAAGAAATGAGTTTGAGTATGAAATCCC
>JACXUN010000338.1 GCA_014763905.1 Campylobacterales bacterium | reverse complement strand
TTTTTGAATTAACTCGTTAGTCCCGCAAAAATTTGACTTTGCCTACAAAAAACCTCGTAAAGCTGTGACTATGATATCCCGTCGAACTCAGGTTATTATATAGAAAAAATCTTTACATGTTATACAAATTTAAATAAAAAATAATAAAATACAATAATACTTTAAAGAGTCTCTCATTTTATATAAGTATAAAAAAAATTTAATTATAATACATAATCTATTTAATTAAAGAAAAAAGGAATTAAAGATGTCTGGTGTTAATATCACAGAAGAAGAGTATTATGAAATGTTATGGTTTAGATCCTCGATGGTCTTTACCGATGCTGAAAAAGAGTTGATTAGAAACGCCAGAGTTGCAGTAGTCGGTGTTGGTGGAACGGGAGGTATCGCCTCTGAGCAGCTGGTTCGCAGCGGGGTCAGCAACCTCACACTGGTCGATCCGGATATCTTTGAGATGACCAATATTAACCGTCAACACTTCTGTACCGTCTCTGCTATTGGCAAGAAAAAAGTAGATGCCGGAAAAGAGCGTCTCTTAGAGGTGAACCCTTTTGCCAAAATCACCACCTATCCTGAAGGTATCGATAAATACAACGCCGAAGAGATCGTCAAGAATGTTGATATCATTATCGATGCGTCGGATAATAAAGCCGCACACTATCCCCTCCACCGCTTTGCTAAGATTCATAAAGTTCCGGTAATCTCACGAGCCCATACGATTCCGGAGTTTACTTTCGGAGCCAAAGCCAATCTGTGGGACTACCGAGATGAAAATATTTCGACAAGAGAAGAGGATGAACACTCCCCAACGGCTGCCTATCCACTCGATGAGGTGACCGATGAGATGTTTGCTGCCAAAGATAAACAGGTACATGATGAGTTCAACGAAATCTACAGACGACTTTTCAAATCGAACTATGCCCATAAGCTGCTTCTGAGTGAAAATACCCCGCCGGAAGGCTTCTTTGAACAGTATTCCGAAGGACGAGACAAACTTGTACAAGGAACCAACTGGGGACCGGGTGTAACCATTACGGGAACCTTTTTTGCTATTGTCGCAATCAATATTATGATCAATGCCAAAGATATCTTCCTTGGACCGATCTCGATCAAAGGGAATAGCAAGTTCCCGGGAATTATTGATCAGAGAGAGATCAAATAATCTATTAT
>JACXUN010000337.1 GCA_014763905.1 Campylobacterales bacterium | reverse complement strand
TTGAATTAGCTACGGCTAGTCCTACGAATTTTGATTTTTCAAATCTTACCTATTTTTAGGCTTCTGTGACTATAATACTCCGTCGAACTCAGGTTAATACAACGACATGGGCAGGGATACCCACGTTACCCCCGTATATCCAAGAAGTTTTTAGTACTGATATCATCCCACGCTTTATTGAGCTGACTAAAGGCATTATAGCTCTCCAATACCCGTTTAAAATCTTCACTTTTGGCGGATTCACTCTCCAATACCTCAAAGAGAGCCACTTTGGCTGCTTCGATAACCTCTTGCGGGAAGGTTTTGATCTCAACCTCTTTTGGCAGATCTTTTAAAGTCTTGGCATTTTCATATCGGAACTCTTGCACCATATTGCCAGTCATCTCTTCAGCCGCGGCGGTAATGATTGCTTGGTGTTCACTGTTGAGCTGTTCCCATCGATTTTTATTGAAAGTAATTTCGAGAATGGAACCCGGCTCATGCCATCCGGTATAGTAGTATTTTGCCGCTTTATCAAATCCCATCATCATGTCAAGTGCCGGTCCGACCCATTCGGTAGCATCAATGGTTCCGCGATCCAGTGCGGTAAAAATCTCACCCGGAGGCAGCAGAATCGGATTGACACCCAGTTTTTGCATCACCTCTCCGCCCAGACCGGGGATACGCATCTTTAATCCTTTGAGATCGTCAAGAGATTTGATCTCTTTTTTGAACCATCCGCCCATCTGAGGTCCGGTACTCCCTCCGATCAATGGATAGAGATTGAATTTGGCATAGAGTTCACGCCACAGCTCCATACCGCCGCCAAATTTGAGCCACGTGATCATCTCTTCAGAAGTAAGACCTAACGGCATCCCACCAAAGATCGAAAAGGCAGAATTTTTACCTTTCCAATAATAAACCCCTGAGTGAAACGCATCAATCTGAGCTCCCGAAGTGGTATCAAAGACCTGTAGAGCCGGTACCAAAATATTTTTGGGATAGACTTTGATCTCCAGTGAGCCGCCGCTCAGTTCGCCGCATCGTTTGGCAAAACTGTCTACACCCGTTCCCATGATGGGAAAATGTGCCGGCCAAGAGGTGGCGAGTTTGAGTTTGACGGTTTTGCCGCGATTGATATGGACATTTTTGTTGTCCGTTTGGTTTTCAGATCGATAGCATCCGCTCATTCCTACAGCTCCCAT